>JAJRVC010000152.1 GCA_024277475.1 Deltaproteobacteria bacterium | reverse complement strand
GGTTCGCCGAAGTCTTCGGGTCCTACAACGTCACCACCCATGAATCATCCTGTCTGCTCAGCCGCAACCGGGCCTATCTGGACACATTCGGTGAAGTGCCTTTCTCCGATATCCTGCACACAAAATACATCATTATGGCCGGAGCGAATCGATTCGAAGCTTTGATTACACCGGACAGCATTGATTTGATGACGGCCAAAAAAAACGGCTGCAAACTGGTCGTGCTGGATCCCCGTTATACCAAAACGGCGGCCCTGGCCGATGAATGGTATTCGATTCGACCCGGTACGGACATGGCGTTTTTCCTGGCAATTGCCCACGTCATCATCGGTGAGAAGCTCTATGACCAGGCCTATGCGGCCGACAAGCTTTATGGCCTAGAACAGCTTAGGGAACACGTGAAGCAATACCCACCCGAATGGGCCGAGGATGAGTGTGAAATTCCGGCCGGGGAAATTCGCCGTATTGCCCGCGAGCTGGCGGCAGCTGCGCCGGCGGCTATTGTTTATCCCGGCCGTCGCACATCCGACTACGTCAATTCTACCCAGATCCGCAGGGCCATGGCAATTGTCAACGGCTTGCTGGGCAACTGGGATCAACCGGGAGGATTGTTGGCGGCCCGTAAAGTCGGGCTTAGCGGACCGGAGCTGCCGGATTCACCCTTTTACGAAGACAATCCGGATGATCGCGCCGATCACGGCCGTGCCCACATGATGTTCGATGAGGAAGGCTCCTTTAAGCATATGCGGGATGCAATCATAGAACAAAAACCTTATCCGATCAAAGGCTGGTTTGCTTATAAAATCAATCCGCTGCAGTCCGTCGCCAATCGCAACAAGACTATGCAGATGATCGATAATCTCGATTTTATCCTGACCGTGGATATTGCCATGAGTGATACCGCCTGGATGTCGGATCTTGTGTTGCCGGCACCCAGTTACCTGGAACGCCGGGATCCCGCTTCCGGACTCCAGGGCTCATCCGCCTGTGCCTGTGTGGTGACCCGTGATCCGGTAGTTCCGGCGCTCTTTGAGTCGAAGCCGGTATTCTGGATTTTCAAAGAACTGGCCAAACGATTGGATCTGGCTGAATATTTTGATTTTACCATCGAGGAATACCGCAAACAGCAATTTAAAAATCTGCCGGATGGCGAGCGTGCCCTGCGCGAAGACGGGGTGTATTACAATCCAAGCCGGCTCTACGGTGTCTACGAAGGGCAGGTGTATAAAACCCTCTCGAAAAAAATTGAGCTGTACAATAAACGCTATGCCGATATGGGCGTCGACCCGATGCCCCTATATCGTGCACCGCGCCGAAAACCATTGGGCAAATTTCGGATGGTTGTCGGACGTAACGCCTATTTCACCCACTGCACTTCGCAAAACAATGCACTGCTGCATCAATTCATGCCTGAAAACACGCTGTGGATGAATCCGAAAGCAGCGGCGCGACTGGGCATTAGAGACGGTTATCTGGTTGAAATTACCAGCAAAGCCGGAAAAGGTGAATTGAGGGCCAATTTAAAAGAGGGGATTCGGGAAGACACGGTCTATATGCTCAGCGGCTTTGGTGTGATTTCCAAAGGGCTCACCAATATATACGGTAAAGGCGCATGCATGGCGGAAATCCTCGAAGATTATGCCGATGAAATATCCGGCAATATGGCGATGCACGAGACCTTTGTTAAAGTAACTCAATCCATAAGCCACCGGCCGGTGAGAATCTAAAAGGTTCTACCGTTACCGCGAGGGCATGCTTGATGGGTGTAAATCTGATCTATGCCGGCGGCTTATGAATTGAGATAAAAAATCAGCGACCACCAACAGATGTGGTCCCGGCCCCTTCACGGGGTCACCCTCATACCTTCGGCTCTGATGGTAGTCGCTGATTCGGAAAGGAGCCTGATGAAAACAAAACTTGCCATGGTGATTGATTCATCCACCTGTATCGACTGCAAGGGGTGTATGGCAGCTTGCAAAGTCGAAAATAAAGTTCCGGCCGGTCACTGGCGAAACTGGATCAAACGGCAACAGACGGATTTTACCCCCCTAAAAAAGGCGGTCGGGACAGCGAATGGTCATTACCAACCCGGAAACTGTATGCATTGCGACAATCCCACCTGCGTGCAGGCCTGTCCGACCGGTGCGACTTACAAGGATGAAAAAGACGGGACCGTCAAAGTCAACGGTGACTTGTGTATCGGTTGCGGAAGCTGCATACCGGCCTGTCCGTATGGTGCGCGTTACCGTCGCCCGGAAAAAAAAATCGTCGACAAATGCGACTTTTGCGAGCATCGACGGCTGAGAGGTGATCTTCCCGCCTGTGTCATCACCTGTCCGACCAAGGCCAGGGTTTTTGGCGATATCAATGACCCCAAAAGCGATGCGGCTCGTCTGTTGGAGCAGAACAAAACCACGCGGGTGATTAATCCGGCGTCAAACACCGAACCGAATATCTACTATTTGAATGCCACTGCCCCCATGGACTGGCCGGTGCAGGCAAAGATACCGACCCCTATCCAATTGTGGGGCAAAGTTGCAAAACCTTTAGTGTGGGCGCTGGTCGGTATTAATGCCCTCGGTGTCCTCGTCATGATGGGAAGGCAATTTATCATGCCGGAAGACGAAAATCAGGAAAACAAGCAAAGAGGGGGCCATAATGAACAGCAGAATGATTAAGCGACATTCGAAATTATCCATTTTTCTGCACTGGTTTAATGCCGCCAGCTGGATGTTTCTGCTGGCAACCGGCATCGGTCTGATTAGAAATCCTGATCTGCAGCCGGTGGGAATGTGGTGGACCAACCTGATGCGGGGCCTTTTCAGCAGTGGTGAAAACCTTCTGACGGCCCACGTGATCGGCGGCATACTGTGGGCCGGCGTGTTTCTGGTCTACGCGATTTTCGGCATAAAACAAGTCAGTCAATTCTTGAGGGAAATCTTCAGCTATTCACCGCTCCGTGATTTCATGTGGTTGGTGAAAAAAGGGATTCAGATGACGCTGGGCACCCGGGCTTTGAAGAAATTCGGCGCAATTCTTGAAAAGCGCGGCGCGAGCTCTGAAATCGCCGCAGCCAGAATTCCCGACCAGGGATTTTATAATGTGGGACAAAAATTGTTTGCCGTACCATCCGTATTAGGCGGTATCGTCATTGCCGTCACCGGCCTCATTATGGCGCTTTCAACCAGTTATTTTACTAATACGGCCATCGTCCGCTGGGCAATCCTGATTCATTTTATCACCGTCGGGCTAGTTTTTGCAGGGTTGCTGATTCATATCTACATGGCATCGATTGCCGCCGGTGAGCGTCCGGCATTCATATCCATGTTTACCGGAAGCGTTTCGGAAGACTATGCCAGGCACCACCACCGGTTGTGGTACGAAGAAATTAAAGAAAATTAAGCTCTGCGGTTTTAGGCATTGATTAAAATGAGAAAAAAAATTAAAATAATAGGAATCGGCGCCGGGAGCAAAAAACGCAGCGCAGCCAAATTTCGCAAACAAAAAAAAATCCCCTTCCCTCTTTTTGCGGATGCGAAACGGGAAATATTCGAATGCCTGGGCAAACCGGTACTACCGGTGTCCTATCTTGTGCAGCGGCAGGAGGGCAAGCGCAAAATACGCCTGATTCAATCCGGTCACATCGGCAGTGCCGAAAAATTGCTGGCAGCAATTAAATCAGCGGTGGCCGAAAACGCGGATAGTGAAAAAGGGTGGAATTGATCCGTGCGCTGCCCGGTCGTCTATATTCAGATGCATGCTGAGCTTCACCGGGTCGTTGGTTGTTCGGCTGCGGCGCCCGTTTCCGCCGCTTTAAACCAGTGGGTGGTTTTTAAACAGATCTTGACCAGCATCAGCATCACCGGCACCTCGATCAACACCCCCACCACGGTGGCCAGGGCCGCTCCCGAAGATAAGCCGAAGAGCATCGTGGAAGTGGCAATAGCTACTTCAAAGTGGTTGGAGGCGCCGATCATGGCCGCCGGCGCGGCATCGATGTAGCGTAATTTCAGCAGCCGCGCCAGACCATACCCCCCAGCCAGAAGATCATCATGGTTTGGATGAAAAGCGGAATGGCGATCCACAGGATGGTCAGGGGGTTGCTGATGATGACCTCTCCTTCAACCGCCCGGCGTCTTTCCGGACCTGGAGATCATTAGCCAGGGATCGACTGAGCCATTTTAAAGCTTCTTTTATGTCCGGAGAAGCCTGGTCGCCTGCTAAACGATAATAGATCCAGCGGCCGTCTTTGCGGGCTTCCACCAGACGCGCCTGCCTGAGAACGGACATGTGTTTGGACACAGTTGAGGGTGCCAGTTCGAGCAATTCGATAATCTGGCAGACACAAAGCTCCTGTGTTTCCAGCACCATCAGGGCCCGCACGCGATTCTCATCGGCCAAAGCCTTGGTGATGTTCCTGTGCTTCCGCGTCTTGCGGGCTGAGCGCCTCAACTTCCAAAATTGTGAATTTATTTCTTCGTAAACCCTTAGCTGCTTAAAAGCTATTTCTTCGTGAACCCTAAATTCCCAGCATCCATTTGGCAGTACTGAAAAAGATCAACAGACCGGTGATATCCACCAGGGTGGTAAGCGCCGGGCTGGCAATTACCGCCGGGTCGAGATGGAGCCGCACAGCGGCCAGGGGCAGGAGAGCACCAATCAGGGTGGCGGTTGCCACCTGCAACCCCAGGGCGACACCGACCGCCAGGCCTATCAACCACAGGGGATATCCCGTGGGAACGGTTGAGTTGCCGGCAAAAAGAATCACCCGTGCGTAAGCCAGGCCCGCCAGAAAAACAGCCAGGGGCACGGCGACCTTGAATTCCTTCCACAAAACTTTCCATATATCCTGATAGGTGATTTCGCGAATGGCCAGGGCCCGCACCACCAGTGTCGCCGACTGGCTGCCGGTGTTGCCGCCGGTGTCGGCCAGCATGGGCATAAAAGTCGCCAGAATAGCAAATTGCAGCAGCAGGCCCTCAAACCGATGAACGATATAGCCCGAAACCAGCCCGAGCAGGGCCAGAACCACCAGCCATCCAATGCGATTTTTAAAGTGTTCCCAGGCCGATGTATGCAAATAGGCGCCTGTTTCGTGGTCTCCGCCGATCGCCATAAATTTTTCCATATCCTCGGTATGCTCCTGGTTAATTACATCAATGGCATCATCGTGGGTAATTATCCCTACCAGGACGTTCCGGCCGTTGACCACCGGCAGGGCCAGAAGATCATACTTTGCAATCAGCCGCGCGGCATGCTCCTGGTCGTCGGAAGCCTTGCAGCATATGACATCGCGATGCATGATGTTATCGACCCTCTCATCCGCTGAAGCCAGGATAAGGTCTTTAAGAGAGACAAACCCGGTAAGCGCTCGATCAGCATCCACCACATAGGCATAGTAGATGGTCTCCTTATCCGGCGCTTCCGACCGGAGTTTGTCGATGGCTGCGACGACGGTCAGGTCGGGGTGCAACAGTGCATATTCGGAGGTCATTACCGCCCCGGCGGTGCCTTCCGGATAGGCGGCCAGTCTGCGAATATCCTCCCGCTCCGCTTGAGCAAGGCCCGGCAGAATCCTCTCGCGGCGCTCCTCCGGGATGTGTTTTATCAGATCCACACGGTCATCCGGAGACATGTCGGCGATCAGGCCGACCAGTTCGCGGCGATTCAGGGTTTCTGAGATGTCAAGCTGCAGGGCGTCGTTAAAGTGGCTGAATATTTCGGCACGCAACTGGGGCTCGATATGCATGAGGAAAGCCCGGATTTCATCAAGTTCAAGCGCGGCGATAAAATCGGCGACATCCCCCGGGTGATTGTTCGCGCAGAAATCTTGCAGACGTGAAACATCGTTGTCGGCCAGAAATTGACGCAATTCGGAAACAAGAAGCAGGTTTTTCATGGTTGACCTCTTTAGATTCATTATGGCAGAAGACCGGACAGCAGCGATAAAGAAGCGGCTTGCGCCGTGGGGATGCTTTCCATTTCAGCAGTTCCGTATAGATGTCTCTTTTCATGGCATGGCATTTTGCACGGATGAAAGTCGACGTCAAGATCTTTCGGGTTGAATATGTGCCAATTTGCACATTATTCGGATGAAAAATGTGATTTATTGCCCAAAACAGGGTCATAACAAGGTTGTATTGAGCTTGTTTATGCAGTACGGCACATTGCATGATGTCCCATTAAGCAGAGCAGATACCCGGGTCCGGCTTCTCTCCGAGGTATATAGGATCGTGCCCCTACTTAGGGTTCACTCAAAAATTAATATTGACAGTGTTACAAATAGAATATATTCTATTTGTCAATGCAAACGCCTATTATTTCTGGAGGTGATGTTATGCCGTCTACAACAGTCCACATACCGGACCCTTTGCTTTCCAAGATGAATCGGATAGTTAAAGAAAAAGGCATCAGCCGCAACCGCTTTATCATCCAGGCCTGTGAACAGGCAGTAATTAACAATGCGGGTGAATGGCCCGAGGATTTTTTCGAACCTGACATAAGTGGAAAGGATTTAAGGTTGCTGCGCGAGGGGGTCGCGGAGTTGGAAGAGGCGATTATCAGTATGCGAAAGAATCGGAAGGGGGTAGAGCTGTGAGATATGTATTAGATACTACCGCTTTTTCGGCATTTATGAGACGGGAAGCCGGTTTATTGGCTTTTCTTAAAAGCCATCGCCCGGGGGATATCGTCACGGTTCCCCCTGTAGTGGCCGAAATACAGTTCGGCATAAAAAGATTGGATCATTCATCAAAAAAATGCCTTCTGCTAAAATTAGAACGGGACCTCCTGCTTTCTGTCATCAGTGTTTTGCCTTGGCTGGCCGAGTCATCGGAGAGTTTTGGAAAAATAAAAGCAGATCTTGAACAAGAAGGGAATATCATAGATGATTTTGATATTGCGATTGCAGCCATTGCCATTTCCCACAAATGCGGTGTTGTAACTTCAAATCTTAAACATTTCCAAAGAATAAAAGACCTTGAAATTAAATATTGGTAGTTGAACAACGGGGCCTGCTTCCTTTTACAGCATGTTGTCAGATAAAGCCCGATAAGAGCCTATAGTGAACGGTAAACCCTGAACTCTTAAACGCCTGTGCGTCCATGAAATAGAGGAGAAACGAATGAAAGTCCAACGCATTTTAACTATGTCTCTGTTTATATTTGTTACCGGCCTGCCGGTTGCTTTTTCTTTTCCAGCCTATGCCGCCGAAAATTACAAACTGGACCCGGTGCATACCTCAGTCGTATTTCGCGTCAAACACCTGGGAATTGCCTATGTTTTTGGCCGTTTTAACGGACCCACCGGTTCTTTTGTATTTGATGAGTCAACCCCTTCAAACAGCTCTATAGAAATGACAGTGAATGCTAAAAACGTCGACACCGCCTTTGAGAAAAGAGATAATCATCTAAGAAGCCCGGATTTTTTTAATATCGCTGACTATCCGCTCATTTCATTCAAAAGCAATTCGGTTAAGAAAATAAACCCGGATATTTACGAAGTTTCAGGTAATTTGACACTTCTCGGCAAGACACGTCCGGTTACCGTGAAAGCGCATGCTACCGGGTCCGGTAAAGATCCCTGGGGTAATTTCAGGAAAGGATTTGAAACCGCTTTTAGCATTAAACGCAGCGATTTCGGCATGAACTTTATGATGGGCGGCGTCAGCGACGAAGTCAATCTTACCGTCAGCTTCGAAGGCATCCGCCAATAAACCGAGGACGATCATGAGTGCGGAAAAACATAAACAGGGCCGCATAATCAGGGCGCTGATTGCAGGGTCAGTCTTCATTTTTTTTCTTTCGCCATCCCATGCCCATACCGCACCCGAAGCCGAACAACTGATTGTATTCGTGCAACCGGAGGCCTCGGAGGTAGAAGAAACATTCCGGGAACGTCGGCTGCCGGAAATTCGAAATCTGGCGGAGGCCATGGGCGTCAGGGTGCATGTGGTGGATGCCCGCCGGGGATCGCCTGCCGAGGTTGGAATTACGCCCCTGATCGTGTACCAGAATCATCGCGGAAGATCCATTTACCAGGGGCGCACCACGACACCGCAACGCATTCGCAATTTTATCCGCACTTCCCGTTTTGTGCCCCAGGGAGAAGAGCCCAACCGGCGTGATGATATTTTCATCCGGCAGGAAGGCCGCACCCGCATCTGGGCGCCGTTGAAAGTAGCCGGTATTACCGGAACACCGCCGGCTGACTACAACAGGGAAGCTTTTGTCGCCGAGGCCTTACAAAATATCGCGAAAGGGTTTAAGAAATTTCAGTTGAAAAAAACTGCAAACCTGGATCGGGCGGCCAGGGGATTTTATATGGATTTTAATCCCTGGTTATCCCGAGACGGCACCCTGTACCTTTCGCTGGTACTTTTCTCTCAATTTGATTGCAAGACACCGGTTTTTAAAAAGAAAATCATAGGACCCTGGCAGGATCATCAAAACATTTTCCGCCGGGCGGCCACCGTGATGGAAAATAGTGTCGGCCGTATTACCGGAAATCCTGACAGCGGCGACAGTTTTGATCCGGTCAAATCAAGTGTCCCTCAAAAAAACTGGCAGAAAATCGGCTTTCCGTTACCCTCGGCTCCAAAAGTAAAAAAAGCTGCCATGAACGTTTCAGCGAAAATACCCAAAGATTGGGTCCTGGTGAAATCAGGTCCGACGGATCCGCCCATAATCCAGTTTCGCTTCCCGGCTCCACTGGACAACTATGCCGGTGAAGTGAAATCAGCCAAGGGAGAATTCTCTCTAACAGAAAACCTTAAGTTGGACGGTGCTGAAGGATTTATTGCGATCGATACGCGCACTGCCATCACCATGGGCGATCCTATGCTGGATGAGGCCATCGGTGGCAGCATGCTTTTATACACAAAAAAATTCCCCACCGCCGGATTCATTGTCGAAAACATTACCGGCGATGATCAGCCCATTGCTTACGGCCACCTGTCACCGGCTGCCGTGACCGGGACCTTCATATTAAAGGGTCAAAGAACCCCGTTAGCTGTTAGAATGGAATTTGAACCGGTCCTCGGTGAAAACGGAAGGCCGCAGCTTTTGATCGGGGGTGCATTTAAAATTGATCTGCGCAGCTTTAACATTGAAGGCGCCGAGGGTTCGGCCCCGGCAAAACACACGCTGTTGTTTGATCTAAATTTTATTCTGAGTGAAAAATGACAATCTCGTAAAAAGTCAAAATTCTTGAATTTTGATCTTATAACCCGTTGAAATTATTAAGTATAAAATTTAATTTTTGTGTTTTTTGTGCCTTTTTGCGGCCACATCAAAAATAGAAAGGATCAGCAGAGTTTGAAGGCCTCAACGAAGCGCAAACTACGAATAAGATTACTGCTGGTTCTGGCTGCCCTGATCGTTTCATATGTCTGCTACGGGCTGTTTTCGGATAAGTTCCAAATCCTGGATTCACAGATCACCGACCAGTTGTTTGGGTTGCGGTCAAAACTAAAACCAATCCATCAGCATAACAGCACGGTCATCCACGTGGATGCCAATTTTTATTTCAGCCGCTCGCAACATGCTCAGGTTATCCGCAACCTGGCTTCCATGGAAACTTCCGCCCAGCTGGTTGATTTCATTTTTGCGGAAATGGTCAGCAAGGAGGAAGATCAGCCATTAATCAATGCCACCAGAGAAGCCGGCAATGTTTATTACGGCCTGACTTTTGGATCGTTAAAAAAGCAATCCGGGAAGCAAAAGAATTCTTCCCGGGAAGATCCCGTCTATACAAAATGGCAGGTTGCAGCAATAGGCGCTACCAACTCTTTTTATTCCGGTATCAACCCGCAGTTCACCTATCAGGCCCTTTCGTCTGCTGCGCGTGGGCTTGGGTTTCTTAATCAGATACCTGATCCGGACGGCATCCTTCGTCGTGTACCTTTACTGGTCCGGTATCGAGGGGTCCTATATCCCAGCCTTCCTTTTCGAGCGGTTTGCGACACCCTGGGTGTCGGCCCTGAAAATATTATCATCAAACCGGGTAAATCCATTACGTTAAAGGATGCCCGGATGGGTCCGGGTTCTCCGGCCCATGATATTGTCATCCCTATTGATAAAAACGCTAACATGATCCTCAATGATACCGAATTCTGGGATGACATCCGTCACTACAGTTCCAGTGAAATTTTCCAGGCTTCACAAAATCCTGTAAAGCTGGAGAACTTAAGAAAAGAATTGTCGTCAAAGATAGTGGTTTTATCTGAAATTGTAGAAAAACAGTATAAAATTAGACCCGCCGGCAATGAAAAATTTATTCCTTCCG
>JAJRVC010000151.1 GCA_024277475.1 Deltaproteobacteria bacterium | reverse complement strand
CTCAATTATTCAGATTCATATTTAGGAACCTGATGCGGGCCGTAATATGATCTTATAAGTCTTACTCACCAAGGCGTTAGCTCTCCAAAGCGTAGGCTACGCGCCGGCTTCCTGCTCGTAGAGCATATAGAGCATACAGCTCGGAGAGAGGCCAGGGCAGGCTGCACCTGTGAACGGTTACCTTATCTTAGTTCATTATGTACTTTTCAGGATTGACCGGAATTCCGTTCAGATGGACCTCATAGTGTGTATGAGGACCGGTACTGCGGCCGGTACTGCCCATCAGAGCAATGGATTCCCATCGTTTGACTTTGTCGCCCCGTTTTTTCAACAATTTGTAATTGTGGCCGTAGCGGGTTTTTATCCCATGTCCGTGATCGATTACAATCGTCATGCCCAGCAAACCTTTTTTACCGGCAAAGGTGACAACACCATCGGCAGTTGCCAGAATAGGCGTTCCTTTGCTAGAAGCAATATCAAGTCCTTTGTGCAATTCACGCCGACTGGTAAACGGAGACTTGCGGTAGCCGAACCTGGAGGTCACCCAGTACTTGGCGTCTTCGGATAATGGGCGAATCGCAGGTGTAGATGCCAAAAGATTCTGTTGATCTTCAAGCGATTTGAGAAGGGACTCCAGCTCTTCCTGCTGACCGATGGAAGCTTGGCCAATCTCTTCAATCTGCTCGTGCATATTTCGCATCAGACGATAGTGTTTCTCCTTGATAGGCATCTGAGCATCAAGATCTTCAGGGATGGAACCGCCTACACCAAAAAGTCCTTCGGATCCATTTGGTTTTTCAATATTGGCAATAATACGAATTTTTTTCTCAAAGCTGTTCAATGCCAGCAACTTTGATTTTAATGCATTGATTTTACTGGCAAATTGTTGTATTTGCTTGCGCTGATGACCAATTTCTTCCAATTGACTCGCAATCCGGAGGTCACGGTCTTGAAGCTGGGATGTAGCCTCCCTCAAGTTATGGTAATCATAAACAATATAGCCAACAGCCGCGAATACGCCCATTAGAACGATCCCAAACAGAAGCAGGGAAGATTTGGATGTGCAGATCTGCTTTGCGGGCGCGCCGCTGCTGCTTAGTATGACAAAAGAAATTTTCTTTCGCATGATCAATGTACCTCAAACGGATTGCCGGTTGTGCACCATTGCTACATGTCTGGCGGCCTCAAATAAAAAACGCCTTCGGGTTAACTGGCCCGACGGCGTCGCAAGAACTAGAGTTCGGTAACCTGGCTGTCCTGGCCCCCCATCGGCTTTAGACCCACGGTTTTGCGCCGCCATCTTTCGGTGACTTTGCCCTTTCGCTTATAACCTTGTCTTATTTAAAACTATATTGAGAACCGGCAATTTTGTCAAGTCATAAATCTACTGCTCCGCAAATCCAGTTACAGTATTTATATATATTAGTGTAATTACAAAATATTTGAATTGTGTGGGCTGAAGCTCAAAACACAAAAGAAATTATGCCATATTTCACCTTTAGCTTTGAGCTTTCAGCCAAAACCGCACTACCCCATCATTTGACAATCTCGTAAAAAGTCAAAATTCTCGAATTTTGATCTAATAACCTATTGAAATTATTAAGTGTGGATTTTTATTTTTGTGCCTTTTTGCGGCCACATCATCATTTAACCTGTCGGAATTTCTACAACTTGTTTGGAATATAGTGTTTTTTATGGCCATCCACGGTGGGAAGCCATATGAAATGGTTCTTCTGTTTTGGTAATTAGTATTTTGTTCATTTTTTTGGGGACAAGATTTAGGCGACGCGGCACTAAGCGATACCAAGTTTAAATTTCAGTGATTTTAAAGTGTTTACCATCAGCATGGTGACGGTCATGGGACCGACGCCTCCCGGGACCGGAGTGATGCTGCCTGCGATTTCCTTGGCTCGATCAAAATCGACATCACCCTTTAAAATCGCAATCTTTTTGCCGGTTTTCTCACTGATTTTTTCGCCAACCCGATTGACGCCCACATCAATGACACAGGCACCCGGTTTGATCCATTCCGGTTTGACAAGTCCGGGAACACCAGCGGCCACTATCAATATATCGGCTCGTTTACAGTGACCTTCCAGATCTTTGGTCCGAGTATGAACCACCGTGACCGTCGAATTGGCGCGCTCACCTTTTTGCAGCATCATGTTTGCAATAGGTTTGCCGACGATGTTGGAGCGGCCGACAACCACGACCTCGGCGCCGCTGGTTTCCACGCCAGCCCGAACGATCATTTCCTGGATACCTGCCGGTGTGCACGGAGGAAACTTTACCTCATCCCCCCCTATCATCAAACGACCGACATTTACAGGGTGAAAGCCGTCTACATCTTTATCCGGATCGATGGCATTCAGAACTTTTTTTTCATTGATATGTTTCGGCAGGGGAAGCTGGACCAAAATTCCATTGATAGCGTCATCCTTGTTATATTTATCGACCAGTGCCAGAAGGTCTGCTTCGGAAATATCTTCGGGTTGGCTGTCCTGAATTTCCTTGAAGCCGAGTCGATCGGCTGTTTTGATCTTCAAAGTGACATAGGAAATTGAAGCGGGATTCTCGCCCACCAGAATTGTAACAAGACCGGGAACGACACCATGTTTTCCCTTGATTTGCTCCACCTCGGACCTGACTTCCTCCAAAATTACTTCACGAATTTCTGTTCCCTTGATCAACTTTGCTGTCATTTTAAACCTCCTTTTAGATAAAATTATCTGAATCTATCCATATCATTATGCCGGTTATAATTAGCCGGATGGGCTCTTTTTAATTCAATAAAATATTGATGTCAAGACGACTTACAGCTCGATATTGGTGGCTGGTCCCCGGTTGCTGGTTGCCGGTTTATTTGCTTATTGAGTTAACCCAGAATTCGTTGAACAGTTTACTGATTAGTCTACCCCTAACTCGTCAGAGTGCAAACGGTACGTTAAGCAATCCGGCGGTCTCATCAAACCCCATCATAAGGTTCATGTTCTGAACAGCCTGACCCGCAGCTCCCTTTATAAGATTATCGATTGCCGCGATGAGAATCAAACGGTTGTTACGATCATCAAGCTTGAACCCGATGTCGCAGTAGTTTGTACCGCGCACGTGTAAAGTGTCAGGCAGTCTGCCACTGGGACACAGGCGGATAAAAGGCCGCCGGGTATAAACCGACCTGTAACAGTCAAAGATATCCTGCTCGTTGAGAGCAACCTCCGGTGTTGCATATATAGTGGTGAGCATACCGCGAGTCATGGGAACCAGATGAGGTACAAAAGTGATGGAAACAGGCTTTTGGGCTTCGCGGCTCAGCACCGAGTCCATTTCCGGATTATGGCGGTGGGCTGCCACTTTGTAAGCTTTAAAGGATTCATTGGCCTCGCAGTAGTGAGATGCCGGCGAAAGGGAACGGCCGGCACCGCTGACACCGGATTTGGAATCGGCCACAAGAGTT
>JAJRVC010000150.1 GCA_024277475.1 Deltaproteobacteria bacterium | reverse complement strand
GCTTTAAGACAGCACTTGGGGTACGGTGCGGTCAGCACATTTCTGGAGGACTATGAGGCCACCGAAACGGTGTTTCTGGTGGGAGCCCATACGACCTTTACCCATCCGGTCATCTGGATGCAGGTCAAAAAACGCGCTAAAAAAGGCGGCCTCAACCTGATTCTGGCCGATCCCCGTGAAACCGATCTGGTCAGGAATGCAGCCGTCCACCTGAAAGTCAAGCCCGGTACGGACATGTTCTGGATCAAGGCTGTAGGTAAAATTATCATCGATAAAGATTGGCATGACCGCGAGTTTTGTGAAAAGCAGACCATCGGGTTCAATGCATTGTGTAAGACATTTGCAAATCTTGATGTTGATGCGGCTTGCAAACGGGCCGGGGTGAAGCGTGAGGAACTGGAAAAAGTCGCCGAACTGATTCATGATAAAAAAACCATATTCATCTGGGGCATGGGCTTAACCCAGCATGCCCACGGGACTGATAACATCACCGCCCTGGTGAATCTGGCCCTGCTGACCGGCAACATTGGTAAACCCGGATGCGGTCTCTCGCCCTTGCGCGGACAGAATAACGTCCAGGGTGCCGGGGATATGGGTGCGCTGCCCAATCTGCTGGCCGGGCATATGGAAGTTGACGACCAAGCCGCCCGTGTTCATGTCGGCGCTATCTGGGGGGCTGATGTCCCCTGCCAACCCGGCCTGGCAGCTCCTGAAATGATCCATGACATTGCCTCAGGTAAAATCAGGGCCCTTTACGTTATCGGTGAAAATCCGGCCGTTTCCGAACCCCAATCAAATTTTGTCACGTGGATGCTCCAAAAACTTGATTTGCTCATTGTACAGGACATCTTCCCCTGTGAAACATCCAGGTACGCCCATATTGTTCTACCGGCTGCAACAGTGGGTGAAAAGGACGGTACCTTCACCAATGCCGCCCGGCGGGTTCAGTACACGGCTGCCGGCATCAAGCCTCCGGGAGAAGCCAAACCGGACTGGCAGATACTCCAGGAAATGGCCAATGCCATGGGGGCCGACTGGCAATACACCTCGGCCGAAGATATCTGGCAAGAAATCCGTCAGGTAGCCCCTGTTTTCAGCGGGATCAGCCACAACCGCTTGAAAGCGTCACCGGGAATTTTCTGGCCTTGTTATGACGAATCCCATCCGGGGACTCCCCGTTTGTACGAAGACGGATTCGGCTTTCGTGACCGCCGGGCTCGTTTTTTACCGGTTGAGTTGCCGGATACCCTTATGGAGGCCACCGAAGAATATCCCTACATATTGATCACCGGGCGGCTGCTGGAGCATTTCAATACCGGGGAAATGTCACGGCGAACCACCAAGCTTTCCAGACTCAAACCGTCATCCTACCTGGATATGAATCCGGAGGACGCGGAAGCCGCCGGCCTTTGTGAAGACGACATTGTGCGCATGACCAGTCCCCACGGATCGGTTCAACTGCCGCTGAAGATCGAGGCCAACCTGCAGTGCGGCTATCTTTTCGCACCGATTCATTTCAGCGAGTCCAATTTTAACTCCCTGATGAGTGCCGTCCCCATCGATCCCAAAGCCAGAATGCCGGCGTTAAAGGTGATTCCCGTAAAGCTTCAAAAAGAGAAATGATACGGTTGTGAGTCCTCGCTGACTATAAATTCCTTGTATTTTTATCCAATCATAGCGTAATATAATATCGTAACCGTTCACAGGTCCTGGGTTCAACGTTCGGGGTTAAGGACAAAAAAAGGATTAAATATCCGAAGTCCTCGTCAAAAATGTTAATGGAAACAGAATCATGAAGTTAAAATTATCTGTCGGCAGGACTATTTTGTTTTCGGAGTTTGCAGCAAAGGGTCTCGTTTGCCTTGAGTCGGTTCTGCGGTCGGTCGGGGAAAGCCATCCGAAAATATACGCAAGCTTGTGCGATGGCGCCGGGCAGTTTCGCAGCTCTTTGCCCGTATTTGTAAACGGCGAACATATTCGCTATAAAGACGGTATGAAAACCGAGCTTCGCGACGGTGACGAGGTTTATATCGTACCACTCATCACCGGAGGATAATCCGCGATTCATCTGACAAATCAGTACATCCAACAATACAAAAAAATAAGGAGGCAAAAATGGCAAACGGGTATATGGGTAAAATTTTAAATGTTGATCTCACTACCGGCAGCATTGAAACCGAAGCGCTCAGCGAGAGCCTTTGTCAGGACTATATCGGCGGTTATGGCATCGGCGCCAAGCTTTTATATGACCGTATACCGGCCGGTGCCGATCCCCTGGGGCCGGACAATATCCTGGGGTTTTTAACGGGACCGCTTACCGGCACGCCCGCCATCATTGGTTCCCGCTTTGTGGCCGTGGGCAAGTCGCCCAAAACAGCCGGAGGCTGGGGGGATGCCAACTGCGGCGGCTATTTCGGACCCCATCTCAAGTTCGCCGGCTTTGACGGGGTGCTGTTCAAGGGCACTGCAGCCAAACCGGTTTATTTAATGATCGATGAGGGCCAGGCAGAGCTCCTGGATGCCGGCGATCTCTGGGGCCAGGGCGTGACATCATTGGAGGATCTACTGACAGAGCGCCACGGTAAGGATATCCAGATATGTTCCATCGGACCTGCCGGTGAAAAGCTGTCTTTGACCGCCTGTATTATGAACGATAAGGAACGCGCCGCCGGCCGCTCCGGGCTGGGCGCGGTCATGGGCTCCAAGAAACTAAAAGCGGTGGTGGTCAGAGGAAAAATGAAGGTTCCCCTGAATGATGGGGACAAAATGAAGACACTCCGCAAGAAGTATCTCAAAGAGGCCACCGGTGCCTATACGGTACTCAATAAATACGGCACCGCCGGCATCACCCATGACGCCATCCTGAGCGGAGACGGACCCGTCAAAAACTGGGGCGGCGCCGGAACAGCGGATTTTCCAACCGGACCGAGCCGCAAAATCAGTGACGATGCCGTCATCGGGATGGAGGGCTACAAACCTTACGCCTGCTGGCATTGTCCAATAGCCTGCGGCGGGAAGTTAGCGCAAAAAAACGGCAAATTTGCTCTCGATCTGAATGAGGGCATCGGCCACAAACCTGAATATGAAACCCTGGCAATGTTTGGCTCCAATCTGCTGAACGACGACCTGCCCGCCATTGTCAAGGTCAATGAAATTTGCAACAATTATGGTATGGACACCATTACGGTGGGCGCCACCATCGGCTATGCCATCGAATGTTACGAAAATGGTCTGATCAGCGCCGATGAGACCGATGGGTTGGAAATGACCTGGGGCAATGCCGAAGCCATTGTGGCAATGACGGAAAAAATCGGCAAGCGTGAGGGATTTGGTGACGTGCTGGCGGACGGTGTCAAGGCCGCCTGGGAAAAACTGGGTCAAAAGGGCACCGAGTACGCAATCCACATTCAAGGTGAAGAAATACCGGCCCATGACCCTAAATTTACACCCGGTCTGGCGATGACGTATTATTTATGCGCCACACCCGGCCGTCATACCCAAGGCGGGGAACTGAATCCCGCTCCCGGACTCGAGCTGGAAGAACTCGATAAATATAGCTATTCGGGCCATGCGGCCAATCATTTGAAGCTGGTGGCGGTGATGGAAGTTTGCAATGCAGCGGGGCTGTGCATGTTCGGCTATCTGAGTTATCCGATCCAATCGATCCCGGAGCAGCTTGCTGCAGCCACCGGCTGGGAATTCGATATGGATAGCCTCGTTGAAACCGGTTTGAGAATTTTTACCATGCGTCATGCCTTCAATTTGCGGGAAGGGATCAATCCTTTGGCCCGCAACATGCCGGGAAGGCTTGTGGGCGATCCTCCACTCAGCGAGGGCAATGTCAAAAACATCACGGTGGATTTAAAGACCTTGTCCCGGGAATTTCTCGAATTTATCGGATGGGATGTTGACAGCACGATTCCCGGCGATGACAGCCTGCAAAAGCTGGGGATGGAATTTTTAATCGAAGACATGAAAAAGGCGAAGGTGCCCGGGCCGGCATGGTAAGATAGAATGGGTTCCGGGGTTCAGGGTTCAAAGGTTCAGCGTTTGGAGTTCAGCGCCGCCGCCGACCGCTGAAGAGGCCAGGTTGATCGAAGATGAAACTCTGAAAAAGCGAATATCGAATATCGAATAATGAATGTCGAAGTATTGTATTCTGTCTATTTTAAAAAGGACAGAGCAAACCTACTTCGCCAAATTGGCTACGAAGGCCAAGAGCGATTCCACCCTTCGACATTCTGCGGTTCGCTGTTCAACTATGTGTAGTTTCATACGAGCGCCGCCTCTGGCCGCGAGCATCCAGTCTGATCGTAGAAGAAGCTTTGTAGTTTTGTATCGGTTGTTTTTGGATTGTGGGAGCGGTTTTTAACCGCGATTACCCGGGTAATCGTGGCCGGAGGCCACTCCCACCAACTATTGATTACAACCTAAATAACATTGAATTTCATGTAGTTTCATATAAGCTACATGGTATAGGGTGTCGGGAATTCGGAAGTTGGAATGCGGAGTGCGGAAAATAAGAAAAGGCGCAGGAGCCACACCACAATTTTTTTAATAGACGTGTCATCCCGTAACAGCGGGGGCGTACGCATGCGATCTAATCTGATTCTTTTCGTACTCGTGAATCAGAATTTTATAGGGAACGAGGGACGAGGACGATGGCGCTAGCCAGCTGCGCTGTTGCTCAAAGAACTTAGGCGGCTCATCCGACCTCTGTCTTCTGTCATCTGATCTCTGACTTCTGTTCTCTGAACCCTCTGAACCTTTGAACCCCGAACCTTATCACGCTCTATGGACATCGCGAAAGAAGTCATTGCCGCTGAAAAACGGATCCGTTCCTACATCAGAGAAACGATACTGGAATATTCCCCGTATTACAGCCGGCCGATAGAGGCAAATGTTCACTTCAAGCTGGAAAATTTGCAGCACACCGGCTCCTTTAAATTAAGGGGTGCAATGCACAAGATGCTGTCG
>JAJRVC010000149.1 GCA_024277475.1 Deltaproteobacteria bacterium | reverse complement strand
CTTTAAAAACCTTTTGTTTTTTTAGATAATCAAAGGTTGTATGCGCATCATCCAATGCCACACGTAATGTTGGGATGCCGGTGCTTTTTCCATAACCGCGAAAATCGGCAACGGTTAACTCGACTCCTAACCTTGAAAAATGCTCTGCCAAATTATCGTAATCAGATACGATCTCCCCATTCCCATGGAAAAATAACATGCTAAGTTTTGCATCCGGATTGGGATGACGACGCGCATGAATCCTGATATTTTCCGCCGCATCTATATAATATTCATCGATGCCAGCCGGTATTGGGGAAGAATCGGCCCTTGGGAAAAACAGATTTGCGTTAAATATCTGTGAATCGAAAATCGAACTCATAACAACTCCCTTAGGAGGACCGCCTCAAATCAACAAATAAAAGAATTATTTCGCCTTCCGTATAATATCGAAAATTTTTGAATGCTATTGAACTCTATGCGGTTTCGTGTCAGAATGCGCCCTTCAAAAGGCATATTCATGCATTATTAATCATGTCTGTTCAGTTGTTGCTGGTGGTCTTTAATCTAAAACTCTAACAAAAGTAAGGTGAAATCAATGTTAATGGAAATTGGTCCCATTGAAAAACTCTATCAATCATACGCAAAAATTCTGGATGGCGCTCGAAAAAATTTGGGCCGCGATCTTACCGTTGTGGAAAAAAACCTGTTTGCACATCTTCCCGCTGACACCGATTATTCAAAACTGGAGCGCGGAGTATCCGATATATATCTTCGTCCTGATCGTGTAGCCATGCAGGATGCTACAGCACAAATGGCTATTCTCCAATTTATGTCCGCCAAGATGCCTGAGGTTGCTGTGCCGACCACCGTTCATTGCGACCATTTGATTCAAGCCGCCACCGGTGCGCTCGCCGATCTTAAGGCCGCCGAAGAAACAAATAAAGAAGTATATGATTTTCTGCGCTCCGCCGCCATGAAGTATGGCATGGGTTTTTGGAAGCCTGGTTCAGGCATCATTCACCAAGTCGTATATGAAAATTATGCGGTCCCTGGAATAATGATGATTGGCACAGACTCCCACACACCTAACGCGGGTGGAATGGGCACCATCGCTATCGGTGTCGGCGATGCCGATGCCGTTGATGTTATGACCGGTCAACCTTTTATGACCAAAATGCCAAAGCTGGTAGGCATCCGGCTTAAAGGTGAGTTAAGTGGCTGGACAGCGGCCAAAGATATTATCCTTAGGGTTGCCACCATGTTGACGGTAAAAGGAGGTACGGGCAAAATAGTGGAGTACTTTGGTGAAGGTGCGCGCAGTTTGAGCGCGACCGGCAAAGGAACAGTAACCAACATGGGTGCGGAAATCGGTGCCACCACATCCACATTCGGTTATGATGAGAACATGCTCCCCTATTTAAGAGCGACCGATCGTGGCCCGATTGCCGATCTTTGTGAGAAATATGCAGAGCATCTGCAATCCGACCCTTCTGTACAAGACGACCCTGAAAAATATTATGATGAGTATTATGAAATTGACCTTTCAACCCTGGAACCGCATATCGTTGGCCCTCATACCCCAGATCTGGGTCGGCCTGTTTCAGCTATGAGCGCGGAAGTGGATGAAAAGGGATATGCGGAAAAGCTCTCTGCCGCATTGATCGGCTCATGCACCAATTCCAGTTACGAAGATATGACCCGGTCCATCAGTCTGGTGCGTCAGGCCAAAGAGGCGGGGGTCAAAATGCAAACCAATTTACTGGTTACTCCCGGTTCGGAAACCATCTATCAGACCATCCTTAGGGATGGCATTTTGAAAGAATCTGAAGACGCTGGCGCAACCGTATGAGCCAATGCCTGTGGCCCGTGTATCGGTCAGTGGAAACGGGATGACATGAAAAAAGGCGACAAAAACAGCATTCTGACCTCTTACAACCGTAACTTCGCTAAAAGAAACGATGGTAACCCTGAAACCCTGGGTTTCATCAGCAGTCCTGAACTGGTTGTGGCTATGGCTTTTGGTGGTTCCATGAAATTTAATCCTCTGACAGACAGCTTGAAGGACAAGGATGGCAAAGACTTTAAATTTGAGCCTCCTGCAGGGGAAGTATTGCCAGCCAAGGGCTACACCCCTCAAGATGCAGGATACGAAGTTCCGACAAACTCAGGCGAAGTTGTTATCAATCCCACGAGTGAGCGTCTGGCTTTCCTTAAGCCATTCCCGAAAATGGACCCGGTGAATGATTATCAGGATTTGCCTGTCTTGTTTAAAGCGAAAGGCAAATGCACCACCGACCATATTTCTCAGGCGGGTCCGTGGCTGAAATTTCGCGGTCATTTGGATAACATCAGCAACAATATGTTCCTTGGCGCAACCAATGCCTATCATTCGGAAACGGGTCATGGTAACAATCCGGTGACGGGAGAAGAAAATCAGGAACTCAACAAAATCGCCCGTAACCTGAAAGATTCCGGGTTAGGCTGGGTAGCTTTTGGTGAAGAAAATATTGGTGAAGGCTCCAGTCGCGAGCACGCGGCGATGGAACCCAGGCATATGGGTTGTCGGGCTTTTGTAGCGACTTCTTACGCACGCATTTTTGAAGCAAACTTGAAGAAGCAGGCGGTTTTGCCGTTCACTTTTGCAGATAAAGCCGACTACGATAAAATCCAGGCAAAAGATAAAATCAGCTTTGCCGGCCTGGACAGTATCGCTCCCGGAAAACAAATAACCATGACCGTGAAGCACGAAGATGGATCGAGCGACAGTGTTCAGCTCAATCACACGCTCAATGACGATCAGGTTAAATGGTTCAACGCCG
>JAJRVC010000011.1 GCA_024277475.1 Deltaproteobacteria bacterium | reverse complement strand
GTAAGCTGCTGCGGTATCAAAGGTGGTAATGCCGGCATCAACGGCCGCACGAATGGCGCGGATGGACTGCGCATCATCGATTCCGGTCCACATCTCTTTGCCGGCTTGCCAGGTGCCCATGAGAATAGGGGAGATTTTTAAATCGGATATGCCAAGCGTGCGAAGCTGCATAGGTTTCTCCATGTTAGGCCCTTAGTATTTTCTTGCATTTGGTGTTAAAAAATTGGATTGAAATATTTTTACCATCTTCAAATGATTGAATATTTTCGATTAAATATTCAATAGTCAATTCCGGCTCATCCAGGTTGGGTTAACATAATCACTAACACGTGAAAGACAAGCGAGGTCTTCATTGGTAAATAGGCGGATTTATTTTTTGTGATTTTTGTGCCTTTTTGCGGCCATATCAATTTTTGTAAAAGAAGCGAGTATGATTACCGTTTTTTCAAAGGACCACCGTCTGCACTTCGGCAAGTACGAACTGATAGACGGCAATTTTGTTACGCCTTTCGAATGTCCCGAGCGTATGGACCGCATCATGGAAAGGATCGCTGAGGTGAAACTTGGCGATGTGGTTGTGCCGCAGGATTTCGGCCTCGACCCCGTCGCCAGGGTACACGCGCCGGAATTCATCGAATTTTTGCAAACGGCTTACGCTAGTTGGAAACTGAGTCACGGTGATTCCGACGCGATGCCGATCTGCTGGCCCAGTAGAACCTTTCGGCAAATACCACCCCTGGAGATTGACGGCAAATTGAGCTACTATTCATTTGATGCCGGCACACCCATCACAGCCGGCACGTGGCCTGCCATTACGGCCTCGGTCAATGCAGCCCTGACGGGTGTCGAATTGATTCGAGGCGGTCAAAAGAGCGTGTTTTCAGCCTGCAGACCCCCAGGGCATCATGCCGGATTCGATATCTACGGTGGATACTGCTTTTTCAACAATGCCGCCGTCGCCGTACAGGCATTGCTGGACAGGGGTGCAGAGCGGGTGGCCCTGTTGGATGTGGACTATCATCACGGGAACGGAAGCCAGACTATTTTCTACGACCGATCCGATGTTCTCTACGTTTCGCTCCATGGCGACCCCAGGCAGGAGTTTCCTTATTTTCTCGGATATGCGGATGAAACCGGTGTAAAAGCGGGTGAAGGATACAACTGCAATTTTCCAATGCCGTGGGGAACACAATGGGAAGCCTATCGGGAATGCCTCGATCAGGGCCTCAACCGGATTGATGACTTTTCACCTGATGCACTGGTGATTTCCCTGGGGGTTGACACATATGAAGAAGACCCCATTTCAAAATTCAAGTTGAAAAGTGAGCATTTCCTCAAAATAGGATTTAAAATTGCCCAAAGAATACAATGCCCCAGCCTTTTTGTCATGGAAGGTGGTTATGCCGTGGAAAAAATCGGTATCAATGTGGTCAATTTGCTCACCGGATTCATAGGCGGTTGAAGCAAGGGAGGAATACGATGCAAAAACGAAAGATTGCCTTAGCAAAAATCGAATAGGAATCATGGGATTAGCTGAGCAGTGCTTGCCGCTGTGAAGAGTTGATTGTCCGTGCACGGTTGTAATAACAGGCGAATCAGGCTGACGGGCCGCAAAAATAGGAGAAACACAGATGAAATGCCACGAAGTTGACTACAAAATTATCGGCGATGACATGCAGATTGTGGAGGTCGAGCTGGATCCCTCGGAAACCGTTGTAGCCGAGGCCGGTGCAATGAATTACATGGATGACGGCATCACGTTTGAGGCCAAGATGGGAGATGGCTCCAAAGCAGCTGAGGGAATGTTGGGCAAATTAATGAATGCGGGAAAACGAATGCTCACCGGTGAGTCGATTTTTTTGACCCATTTTTCCAATGCAGGGGCGGGGAAAAAGAGTGTTGCTTTTGCCGCACCCTATCCCGGTAAAATCATTCCCATCGATATGGCTAAAATAAACGGCGATTTGCTGTGTCAGAAAGACGCTTTTTTATGCGCTGCTCTCGGCACCGAAATCGGGATCGCCTTCACCAAGCGGTTAGGCACCGGTTTCTTTGGCGGTGAAGGCTTCATCCTCCAGCGGCTGCATGGTGACGGCATGGTTTTTATCCACGCCGGTGGCACCGTGGTCAAGAAGACACTGAAAAATGAAACTCTCAGGGCTGATACGGGTTGTCTTGTGGCATTCACCGAGGGCGTCAATTATGACATTGAATCAGCCGGCGGTCTGAAGTCTATGTTTTTCGGTGGCGAAGGATTTTTTTTGGCAACGCTGAGCGGCACCGGTGTTGTGTTGCTGCAGAGTCTGCCGTTTTCCCGTATGGCCGATCGTATTTTACAGCATGCTCCTTCAGCCGGCGGCAGCAGCAAAGGGGAAGGATCTCTTTTGGGTGCCCTTGGAGGATTAATCGATGGTAAAAATCGTTAGTAAGTATTATAACTTTAAAAACCTATTGTATTACAGGATTTATTATTAGATATGAGCATTGGAAAAAATCAGGTATTTGATTTTGATACACCGGTCGAACGACGTGCTACGGCCAGTCTGAAATGGGATAAATACATCAAGCGGGATATCATCCCCCTGTGGGTTGCCGACATGGACTTTCGATCCCCCCCCGCCGTCATCAGAGCCTTGCAGCAACGGATCGCCCACGGGGTATTCGGTTATACCATCGCCCCACGGGAATTAAATGATGTGGTTGTTGTCATGCTTAAAAACATGTACGGCTGGGAGGTTGAATCCGAATGGCTGGTATGGCTGCCGGGATTGGTAACCGGACTCAATGTGGTTTGCCGTGCTTTGGGTGATGAGGGTGATGACATGATGACAGCGGTGCCGGCCTACCCGCCGTTTTTAACTGGTCCTGGGCATTTCCACCGCAATTTAATTAAAGTACCCCTTGAAGAAAAAAATAACCGGTGGCAATTCGATTTTGATCGGCTTGAGAAATCGATAACCGCCAAAACCCGGGTTTTCATTCTCTGTAATCCCCACAACCCGGTGGGACGCGTTTATACCAGGGAGGAACTGGAAACCCTTGCCGCCATCTGTAAAAAACACTATATCGTGATATGCTCGGATGAGATTCATTGCGGACTGATTCTGGACAAGGACAAACCTCATATCCCGATGGCCTCACTGGAGCCGGAAACGGCCGCACGCACAATTACACTGATGGCGGCCAGCAAGACATTCAACCTCCCCGGTTTGGGATGTGCATTCGCCGTGATTGGTGAAAAGGACCTGCGGCGGCGATTCAAAGAAGCTATGGCCGGGATTGTTCCTATGGCCAACGCGCTGGGCTATACGGCCACAAGGGTGGCTTTTGAGGATGAGGACTGCAGCGACTGGCATGAGGCGCTGCTTGATTATCTAAGGGGCAATCGTGATACTGTTCAGGCAGCCGTCAACCGGATGCCCCATCTTTCAATGGCTCCCGTGGAAGCCACCTATCTTGCCTGGATTGATATACGGGCTGCCGGGATCAGGAATCCGACGGCTTTTTTCGAAGATGCGGGGGTGGGCCTTCAAGATGGGATTGAGTTTGATGCAGCCGGGTTTGCGCGGCTGAATTTTGGATGCTCCCGAAGTTTACTACAGAAAGCTCTGCAAAGAATGGCAGTGGCGCTGGAAAATCATTTTAAATAAAACCCGGACAAGCCGGGATTAAATATTGAAGTTTTCTGGTATCGCTAATGAAAACCAGGAATTGAGCAAGCCTGGCTATATCCGGGGGCTGGATGCCGGGCAAACAGTGTGCATCGGCAATGGCCGTAATGACTATTTGATGCCCAAACAGGCAGCACTGGGCAGCGTCGTTATCCTGAAGATTAGGGCTTGAGTCCGTCGAAAGCAGCCAGTCGGGTTCAACGTTCAGGGTTATCAAACCCGTTAACCCCGAACCTCTGAACCCGTGAACGGTCACATCCTCTACTGCTTATACCCGATTGTTCGCAACAGATTTTTGCGGGCATTCATATCTTCCTCGGTCTCGATTCCTTTGGACGAAAAGCCGTCAATGACACCAAGAATTCCCCGTCCCTGTTCAGTTTCAGCAATAATGACTTCCACGGGATTGGCGGTAGCACAAAATATGCGACATACTTCCGGTACATTTTTGATCGTATTCAAAACATTAACGGGATACATATCTTTCATGAAAATAATAAAGCTGTGACCGGCTGAAAGGGAGTAAGCATTTTTTTGGGCCAGCTCAAGCATTTCTTTGTCCGTGCCGGTGTGCCGCACCAGACATACATCCGAAGCTTCACAGAAAGCCAGGCCGAATTTTGCCATGGGAACCGTCGAGACCATGGCCTCATAGATATCTTCAACAGTTTTTATGAAATGAGATTGGCCTAGAATCAGGTTTAAGTTGCCCGGATTTTCGATTGTGACTATTTTAATTTCCATTTATTGAGTCTCCGATCTTTAACTTTTGAGTTTTATTCTATTTGGAAAACAAGCCGTCCGACCGTGAAAACATATTAAAAATACCGCCAGCAAAAAAAAAGCTTGACCTGTTGTTTGCAGCCTGTTAAATGCCTCATCTTAAATATCAAAAGCAACACCCATACCCTATTGAGCGCGAAACGGTGAAAGCGTTCATGAAGATATGAGAAGATCATCTGTACCCTCCCATAGGGGTAAACAACATAGCAAAATAGTTAGCCTGAGCCGTATTCTGATTCCGTGCGAGTAAATGTAGCCTCCCACCGCTGCGGCTCAGGCTTTTTTTTTAACCGCCAATGGAACTCATCTGGCCGCAGACCCTGGATGGATTCTGAATAGCCAGGTTATGATCGGAAGGTTTGTGGCGCACTGCTTTAAAAAAAACTTCCGCCAGTTGTTCGTCCGTAGCCCCGCTTCTCATAATACCCTTGATGTCCTCATGATGGTCGGATAAAAGGCATGGCCGGAGTTGGCCACGTGCGGTTAATCTGAGCCGATTGCATCTGTCGCAGAAGTGGTGGCTCAATGCGTGAATGAAACCGACTTCTCCGGCAGCTCCCTCAAAGTGATAGCGCTGGGCAGGGCCATCGTTCATTGTATTGGAAACGGGGAGGAGCTTGCTCAATACACTGATGCGCTTTTTAATTTCAGGAGCGAGCAGAAGAGGACCGTTGCCTATTTGAGATTCGCCTATGGGCATGTATTCAATAAAGCGAATGTGCAGCGGATAATCAAACGATAAGCGCGCCATGTCCGTCAGCTCATCATCATTGATTCCGTTTAAGGCAACGATGTTCAGCTTAATGGGATAAAATCCCATTTCCAGGGCCATTTCGATACCTTGCCAGACCTGATCAAAAAGATCCAATCCGGTTATACGCTCAAACTTTGCTCGGTTGAGCGTATCCAGGCTGATATTTATCCGTTTGATACCGGCGGCTTTTATCTTATTCAGGTTGGCTTTCAAAGAAACGCCGTTGGTGGTAAGAGACAGATCCACAAGGCCGTCAAGTCCGCTTAAATCAGTCAGAAAACCGTACACCCCTTTTCTCACCAGAGGTTCTCCACCAGTCACCCTGATTTTTGAGATCCCCAGTCTTATTCCGATTTTCACCAAACGCAGGATCTCTTCATAGGTCAGGATTTCATCGTGTGAAAGCCGTGGAATTAGATCACAGGGGACGCAATAGATGCACTTCAGGTTACACCGGTCGGTGATGGATATGCGCAGATAATTCAAATGACGGTTGTAGGGATCGATCAGTTTTAAATCAGCCAATTTTAAACATCCTATTAAAGAGAAATCTGATTACAGCAATCAGTTTGCATTCGGTTTAAATTTTTCGCAATACGCTGGAATTTCAATCATAGGCGGCCTTTCTAGACCTACAATTTTTGAAATATGCGGCTGGTACTGGTTTCCGACCAGATTATACTGGATGATTTCATCAAAAAGATTGCTCTTCAATTCAACTAAACCGGATCTTTTCTGACGATTGATAAAGGTTTTCAAGATGGCGAAGGACATTCTCCCCAAGGCTTTGGTGTCCTGATTACGGTGAATCCGACGGTCCAGATCCACCTGGGCTATAACCTCCAAACCCCATTTTTCGTAAATATCGAGGATCATGCTTGTTTCTATGCCGTATCCGATGGGAAAGGGAATTTTCTCGAAAATTTCTCTAAAACCGGCATATTCGCCCGAAAGAGGTTGAAGGATCTGGGTGAGTTCCGGGAAGAACAGCGAAAACAGCGGTCGGATCACCAATTCCGTGACTCGCCCCCCGCCTGTGGGCCTGATCCTGTTTTTACCTATAGAAATCGGTCTGTCGTAGAATGCTTTGACGTATTTTATTTTGTCATACCTGAGCAGCGGGCCGATAAGACCAAAGGCAAAGCGGTGATGAATGTTTTTAATATCCGCATCGATGTAAACAATAATATCACCTGTGGTTATGTAGAGGGCTTTCCACAGGTTTTCACCTTTACCCTTGAATTTTTCAAGATTGGGAAGAATTTCGTTGGCGTCATAGACATCCGCACCGAAAGATCTGGCAATTTCCATGGTGTTGTCGGTTGACCCCGAGTCGATGACAACAAGCTCATCCACCAGCGGGAAGCGGGTCATGAGCTCGGACTTCATGATAATGATTTCTTTTGCGATGGTTTTTTCCTCGTTTAGGGTCGGCAGACACAAAGAAATCTTGAGGTTTTTTTTCTGTTTTTCTTCAACCAGTTGCGAAAGATTCCCGAATTCCGAATAGTGAAAGGTATTTTCTTTGAGCCAATTATTGTTCATCGCAAACTCCGCTGTCAATGGCTTTTAGTATACCGATGATCTGAGCAATCCCCTTGAACATGGGCTCAATTTCCATGGTGGCGTTATGGGTATAATAGTTTTCTCCATGGGTGATTCCCAGGGTTACCGTCGGAATCTTCCGGGAAAGAAAAATGGACAATGCCGATTCGGTTGACTTGCTGACCGGTCTAATACCCAGTGTTTTCAAAACCATAGCAGTATTTTTTACCAGGGGATGGTTGAATTTCAGCCTGGCGGCCTTTAGATTACTGATGGTTTTCATATCCAGGCCGACTTCATTTCCATGCCCGATTCCATCGACAATATCTTTGATGTCATTGTAAATAGATCTGACTATTTTGTAAGAATCACTGCGGATCTCGAATCCTAGGGTGGCATCATAGGCAATTTTCCCATGGTTGACACCGCCGATGATTTTGCCGATGACGATGCGTGCCCGCGGTCTCTGGGCGAGGCGCAGGTTTAAGATTTCGTTGATGACTTCATTGAGTATTAATATCGCATTCGGGGTGAATCTGTGCATCTTGCCCTTTTCTTCGGGGATGCCGCAGACGATTTCTCCCCTGATCATTCCATCCGAGAAATAGTTGAGCCGGCCGAGTTCAACGCCCTCCAGACAGATGGCTCCCCGTATCGGGGTCGGCCAGGTTTTTAAAAGATGCCGGACTCCGCGCAAATTGCCTTTACCGATGGACTGAATGGGACCGGCCAGTACAATATCCGATTCAAAACGCAGGCCTAGTCGCTCAAATATGATCGGCAGAGATGCCAGAACGCCTACCCCGAGGGAATTATCTAATATTCCCGGTCCGGTGATGGTATTTTGCCTGATGGTATAATTGTGAACGATGTCTTTTTCAAAAAATGTGTCCAAGTGAGCCACAACAAAAATAGGCGGTTTTTCCGGAAAGGTTCCTCTAATGATTCCAATGGGGTTGCGGTAACCGTCGGTTGTCACTTCATCGACCCCGAACTCAGCCAGCCGCTCCTGGAAGAGACTACTGCGTCTTTTTTCTTTAAATGTAGGTGCAGGGACCTCTCCGATTAAAACGATGTTGGTTATGATCGTATCTCTAATGGCTTTTATCTCATCTACCAACAGCGGCAGTTTTTTAAGGAAGTCGCTCATCTTGATTACCTGAATTTGATCGGGATACCGGGTCCATCGATTCCTAGATTCGAACACGAATTCACTCACTTTTTGTTGTTGTAATATTCTACAATCGCATCGCACAGCCCCGGGATGGTATATGATTTTGCAGTAATCGGAACCCCAAAGCCTGATGCCATGGCTGTTTCGGTGGTTATGGGGCCGATGCTTGCGATGGTTATGCCTTTGGTGAGCTGTTTAAAACTATCCGGAGGGAGAAGATCTTTAAAGTTTCGAACAGTGGACGAACTGGTGAAAGTAATTAGATCGATGGTCCTTTCTTTGAGCCGATCAATGAGTTGCTCGGCGTTTCCCCGGACTTTCTCGGTGAGGTAGGCGGTGACGTCATCGACTTCGGCTCCCATTTTCCTCAATTCAACCGGCAGCACGGGTCTGGCCTCTCCGGCCCGGGGAAGCAATATCCTCTTGCCCGTTAACCTTATTTTGCGAAAAGCATTAACCACGGCTTCTGCCCGGTAGGTTTGCGGGATGATGTCGCTTTTCAGTCCATATTCGAGCAATTTTTCAGCAGTGGCCGGACCGATGGCGGCGGTGTGCAGATGGCTTAATGCACGAACATCCTTATCCGTGCCAAATAGATGATCGAAGAAAAATTTGACCCCGTTGACGCTGGTAAAGATGATCCAGTCATAGGCCGATAGATTTTGAACGGCATCATCCAGAGGGGTAACATCATCAGCCGGGACCACTTTAATGGTTGGGAATTCAAGGCACTCAGCGCCCAGATCGGATAACTGCCTGACCAGATCACTGGCCTGTTGCCGGGCACGGGTAACAACGATCCGCTTGCCCAGCAGGGGCCTTTTTTCAAACCATTTAAGGGTTTTCCTTAATTTAACGACTTCACCTACCACGATGATTGCAGGTGGTTTGAGATCGGCTTTTTTAGCCCGTTCGGTAATGTTGTCAAGTGTTCCGGTCACGGTTGTCTGATCGGGTGTGGTGCCCCAGCGAATCAGAGCCGCCGGAGTTTCCGGTGACCTGCCGTTGGCGATCAGTTTCTGGGTGATATCAGGTAAGTTTTTTACCCCCATAAAAAACACTAAAGTTCCAATACCTCCGGCCAGGGACTCCCAGTCTATGCTGGATTCTTTTTTGTGGGGATCTTCATGACCGGTAATAAAGGCAAGGGTGGCTGCAAGCTTGCGGTGGGTCAGCGGGATACCCGCATAGGCGGGGGCAGCGATGGCGGATGTCACTCCCGGCACCACCTCAAAGGGGATTGATTTTGACACTAAAATTTCGGCTTCTTCTCCGCCCCGGCCGAATATAAACGGATCTCCGCCTTTTAATCGGCAAACCGTGGAACCCGCCCTGGCTTTTTCCACAATGAGGGCATTTATTTTATCTTGAGAAAGGGTGTGATCCCCGCCTTTTTTCCCGACATAAATAATTTCTGCCTGATTTTGGGCATAATTCAAGAGGGTCGGGGAGGCGAGATAGTCATAGATGATTACATCGGCGTTTTCGATACATTGCCTGCCTTTTATGGTAATTAACCCCGGATCCCCAGGTCCTGCACCGACCAGATAAACTTTATTAGCTACCATGATTTGTGGATTCCATTGATTGCAATTGTTCCAGTATTTTATCGGCTCCCCGGTCTAAAAGCTGTTGAGCGAGGCTGATGCCGATGGTTTCAGTCGAATTGGCGGGACCCGATAAGGTTGCTTTGAGTATCCGGGAGCCATCGAGTTCGGCAACCAGACCGGTGAGGTTAAATGTGTTGCGGTTAATCACACCATGGCCGGCGATGGGCACTTGACAGCTGCCGCCCAGCCGGTTTAAAAAGGCGCGCTCACCCGTCACAATGGCATGTGTATGCGGATCATCCAGCGTTTTTATCATGGGCTGGACGTGTGGATCATTTTGCCGGATTTCAATGCTCAAGGCACCCTGTCCGACTGCTGGAAGCATGATATCAGAATGCAGATATTCAGTGACTCGATGCTCAAGATTAAGGCGTTTTACACCGGCTGCAGCCAGCACGACGGCATCCAGGTTTTCGGTTTGCAGTTTTTTCAGACGGGTTTCTACATTGCCCCGCAGCGAAACGATTATCATGTCCGGTCTTACATGACGAATCTGGGCACCACGACGCAGACTGCTGGTTCCGATAATACCACCCTGCTTCAGTTCCGAAAAATGAAGACCGTTTTTTGAGATCAGAACATCCGCTGGATCTCCCCTCGTGGGGATGGCGCCGATGCAAAGACCGGCTGGAATTTCCGCCGGCATATCCTTCATACTGTGCACGGCGACATCAATTCGGCCATCCAGCAGGGCCTGTTCAATCTCTTTGACGAAAAGTCCCTTACCGCCGACTTTGGCAAGGGGCACGTCGAGAATTTTATCACCTTTGGTTTTGATGGTCACCAGCTCGATATTTTGTTGGGGATATGCTTCGATCAGGGCTGATTTAACCCAGTTGGCCTGCCACAGCGCAAGCTTGCTGGCCCTGGTTCCGATTTTAAGAGATTCTTTCATCAGTGGCTGCACCCTGCACAGCTGGTGGCCGCACAACCGCCGCAGGATGATCCGGCCGACGACGACACGGTTTCGCCGCCCCCGCTCCTGCTGACAAAACCGCAAGCAGACATGAGCTTTATCACCTTTTTGCTGGTGCACGAGGAGCACTCAGGTGTATCATTACCAATGATCAGGCACTCAAAATCCTCACCACATTTTTCACAGTGATACTCGTAAATCGGCATGAACGGGTCTCCTTATTATACATCATCTGCAACCCTATATTATAATCATCAGGGGCGCAAAATCAAGACAGGGCCAGAGTGCATAGGCATAGAGCCACTTGGTGCTTGTTTTTCAGAAAATTTTCCACAGTCCCCGGCGTAAAAGTAATCCTGATATTAAGTCACCACTTCCAGTGGTGGACGCGGAAAGGTTCCTAATCAATTTCTTCAATGATCCCCGCTGCGATCAGCGGCAACAGGATTTCGTGGTGACCGACCAGATTTATTCCTCGACCGCCTTTGGCGGTGGGCCGGTTGATTACGTTGGTGAGGGGACGATAGTGCTTGATAAAATCCAGATTGACCGTTGTAAAGTCTTCCAGAGTATATCCCAAATTTCTTACCAGTGTGGTGGCTTTTAAAAAAATTTCCGGCAAAATTACAGCGGAACCAACATTTAAATAAACGCCTTTGTCAAGCGCGGCTACAATGGATGTAAACAGTCGAAAGTCGTGGTGAGTGGCAGCACCTGCTGTTTGGGGGTCGAATCCGGGATGCATGTGGAGAATATCTGTGCCGATGGCAACATGAACGGTCACGGGTATTCCCAGGCGGGCTCCCGCCGCAAGAATGCTTTTTTCCATCAACGGGAGTCGCTTTTCGAGGATGGTCCGACCAACGGCTTCACCGAGCCCCATGGATTTCCCCCGGGCTGATGTGATTGCTTCACTTAAAAAAGTGCAGGTCTCACGGGCCATGCCGAAGGAACCGTCATCTAAGGCAGCGTCTACATCTTCTGATGTCCGTCCGACCATGGCAAGTTCGACATCATGGATGATACCGGCGCCGTTCATGGCAACGCCGGTGATGAGCCTACGTTCCATCAGATCGATTACGATGGGATTGAGACCGACCTTGATCACATGGGCACCCATACCAAACAATATTGTGCGCTTATTGCGGTAAGCCTTTACGATAGCGGCTATGACGCTCTTTAATTGATCGCCTGCCAGGATGTTTGGCAAATTATCAATAAAAGTTCGGTAGGAGGCGCCTTTCTGCCAGGTTTTAGCAAAATTCTCGGCAGTTACCTTGCTTTTTCGATCGGAAAGATTGTAGGTTTTTACCTCACTGAGGTCTATGGGGCTAAATTTTTGTGGCATGATGTTCCTTAATTCCAATATTAAACCACCACCTCTCAGGAAGCTTTCTGAGGACTTCCGCGTTACGGGAGGAGCGTTTAATTTAAAATGCCTCCGGGTACAATTTCCGCTCCAGAAGATCACACACTATGTGCCCCACCATGATATGGGTTTCTTGAATTCGAGCAGTAGTATCCGACTCCACAAAGAATACGAGATCGGCACAGGCACTCAGTTTACCTGCCCGGCCGGTCATGCCGATGGTTGTAATCCCTATTTTTTGAGCGGCTTTCACTGCCTTGAGGACGTTGGGGGAATTACCGCTGGTGCTGATGCCCCAGGCGATGTCGCCCTTTTTCCCGAGCGCTTGGATTTGTCTGGAAAATACTTCATCGAAATGATAATCGTTGCTGATACTGGTGAGAATGGACGTATCGGTTGTCAGAGCAATGGCTGCCAGGGGAGGACGCTCAATTAGAAAGCGGTTGACGAATTCGGCTGCCAAATGCTGGGCATCTGCGGCGCTTCCGCCGTTGCCGAAAATAAGGACTTTGTTGCCGGATGCGATACAGGCCGCCAGCATGTCTGCCGCCCTGATGATATTGTCGACATTTGTTTCGATGCAGCGACGTTTTGTCTTGATGCCGGCTTCCAGAATGTCAAAGATGATATCTTTCATTGAAACCTTTCACCAGCAAGCCGGTTTTTGATTTCTTGAATATCCCGGGCGGCATCATAGCCGAACTGTTCTGCCTTTTTATACTCTTTTAAAGCATCGTCACAGCGATTCTGTTTAGAATATAGCCGACCCAGCCGATAGCGAAAAAGACCGTTTTCAGGTGAAAGCTCGACACTTTCCTGACAAAACATCAGGGTGATTTCCGGATTTTCGCCCTGGTCATCAAATAGACATCCCAAGGCCGACAAAGAGGCTGCGTCATGGGGGTTATGCTTGATGGCTTTTTTATAAGCTGCGATGGCGTCCTGCGTCAGATTGCCGGCAGCATAGCAGTCGCCCAGGTAGCGATAAACCGTACCGGAATCCGGATCGAGATTTGCCGCACGCTCTAGAAACGGTTTCGCTTTTTCAAGATCGCCTGACTCAAAATAGAGTTTCCCGCTTTGAAAGGCGACCTCATACACATCCCCATTGATTTTATCGGCATTGAGAAAGAATTCAAGGGCCTTTTCGGGATGCTTTCTGAGCGTATGGACCAGCCCCAGATTGAACATGGCCATGTACTCTCCAGGGTCTATGGAAGCAACGGTCTTAAATTCCTCAATTGCCGATTCATACTCGCCGCGCAGACCATAGCAGACACCGAGACTGTTGTGGACGTTTACATTGGAGGGATCTATTGAAAGGGCGCGCTTAAATTCGTTGATGGCTGACTGAATATCTCCATTTTCATATAACTTGTCACCGCTGATATTTAAACTGACCCCATCAAAAGTAACCGCACTGCCGGGTCCAAAAAAGGCAGCATGGTCAAGTGCCTTCCGGGCATTGTCGATAATATCGGATTTTTTAAAGGTGATGATTGGATAGGAGGCAATTCCGATGGTAACCGTTTGTTCAGCTTTTTCAGCCAGGCGGTTTTGAATGTCGCGGGCTATTTCAAGACCTCCCGATCCATTTATTTCAGGGAAAATACTACAAAATAATTCGGGTTCAAGAGCCCCCCACAAACCGTTTTTTTCCCGGCAAATCGTCTCCAGTATTCCGGCAACCTCAACGTGATCATCAAGCGCACCGGGGTTGGAATATTTTTCTTGCTCCTGTCGAATCTGATCCACTCCGATGGCAAGGGCTGCGAATTGGGCGACGGAATCCAGATGTTGCCCGGCACGGTCGATAAAATCCATGCCGATAAGCATATCCGGGAAAACAGATTTCAGCACCTCATTGACACCCACAGCCTTTTTTCTTGCCGGATCTCTGATACGCCGGGTGTCCGTTTTGGAAAATAAAAAGTTTCGTGTAGATCCGCGACTTTGAAATACTGCTTTTGTTTTATTGGTCATGTTTAACTCTTTTTAATACGTGTTCAAATGCCGATTCAATGATCGGAAAGTCGCCATCCTGCAATGTTCTGGGATCTATGATAAACGCGTCATCTTCTATACGTCCGATAATAGGCGGCAAATTTTTTCGCATATTTATCTCCAGAGTATTTACGGAAAGCCCCTTAATTTGTATCCGCAGGCCTTTACTCGGTAGTTCCAGAAGCGGTAACGCCCCGCCGCCGGCTTTTGAGGAAAGCTCGATGAGGTCGATTCGAAGCCGGGATGCGTCTATTTTCTTTAAATTTTCCATCAGTTTTGATGCTCTTTCGCTAATTTCATTTATATCCATCGTCAACATTCGCAGGGTCGGTATTCTGTGAACTGCTTTTTTTTCATCACGGTAGAGGCATACAGTGGTCTCAAGCGCAGCCAGGGTCAGCTTGTCAATGCGCAGAGCCCGGGCAAGGGGGTTTTTCTTGAATTGCTCTATGAGACCCTTTTTACCTACAATAATTCCTGCCTGGGGTCCCCCGAGAAGTTTGTCGCCGCTGAATGTCACCACATCAGCGCCGGCGCCTACCGATTCCTGAACGGTGGGTTCTTTAACCAGACCGTATTTTGAAAAATCGATAAAAGTGCCGCTTCCCAGATCTTCCATGACCGGCCGGTCATGCCGCTTCCCAAGTTCAACCAGTTCTTTTAAGGAAACCTCGGCCGTAAAACCGATGACACTGTAATTGCTGCGATGCACCTTCAGCAGCAGGGCGGTATTGTCATTAATGGAATTTTCATAGTCTTTCATATGGGTGCGATTGGTGGTGCCGACCTCCTTTAAGATACCGCCACTTTTCGCCATAACATCCGGGATTCTGAACGAACCGCCGATCTCCACAAGCTCGCCCCGTGAGACAATTACTTCTCTGTCCCGGGAGATGGTGTCCAGACAAAGCAGAACAGCCCCGGCATTGTTGTTGACCGCCATGGCTGCCTGTGCGCCGCTGATTTCGCAGAGGATATCCTCTATATTACTGTATCTGGAGCCCCGTCTGCCGGCGTCAAGATCATACTCCAGGTTGGAGTACCCCCCGGCAATGACCGCGATATTCTCAATCACCTCCCCCGGGAGCAGGGACCGGCCCAGATTGGTATGCACTACCACACCTGTGGCATTCACCAGGTGCCTTAGATTCAATGCCATGGCTTTATTAACAGCGGCCTTGACCAATTCGAGGATCCTGTCATCCGACAGGCTTTCTTCACGAATGCTCAGATCTGCGGCAAGAATACTGTTTCGCCAATTTTCCAAGATTTCACGGATGGAATTGATGATTACCGTTTTCGGAATGTTTTCAAAAAACGGTATCGTCTTGAAAAGTTCGAGGACGTGGTCCACTCCGGGAAGTGTTTGCAACATTTTTTGCTGATTTTCGGATAACTTCATCTGATTTTCTTATGGACCTGGGTGAGTGCAGAATATACGGATAGAAAAAGAATATATACATAGAATTATTGATTATTTCAACAGATTTTTTTGAATGACAGAGAAAACCCTTTATGATTAGCAGGATTTAAGATAAGAATAGGGATTCGGCCACCAAGACGTGAAGACCAGACCTTGGTATCAATCATTAAAATCACGGTGAGCCCTTATGTGACGCAAGGTTGCATAAAAATTGGACACTGGCACTCAGACTTCACTACGCCCGAAATGTCCAAAAACAAGACCTGTTTTTCTATCATTTTACGAGATATAGAAGGCACAAAAAGAAGGAGGCTCCATGGAAAATCTCTTGGTTACCGGCGGATGCGGGTTTATCGGGACCGGATTTATTCGTTACCTGCTGTTGGACTCCGATTATGACGGGCGCATCATCAACGTCGACAAGCTAACCTATGCCGGCAATCCAGACAATCTGGCTGATATCGAAAAATTGAATCCCGAGCGTTACGTATTCATAAAAGCGGATATATGTGATCCGAAAGCCATAGACCATGTATTCAAGGCTTATGAAATAGATGCCGTCTGCAATTTTGCAGCGGAATCTCATGTGGACAGATCGATTGTTGCGCCGGATGCCTTCATTAAAACCAATATCGAAGGGACATTTAATCTCCTGGAGGTTTCCCGCCGGAATTCGGACCGCCTGGTTCTTTTCCACCACGTGAGCACCGATGAGGTTTACGGTTCTCTGGGACCCGATGGGTTTTTTGCCGAGAAAACTTCTTATAAACCGAACAGTCCGTATTCGGCATCCAAAGCCGCCTCGGATCATCTCGTCCGGGCCTACAATAAGACTTATGCGCTGCCGGTGACCCTATCCAATTGTTCAAACAACTATGGACCCTACCAGTTTCCGGAAAAATTGATTCCTTTGATGATACTAAATACCCTGGAAGACAAACCCCTTCCGGTTTATGGAGACGGCAGTCATGTGAGGGACTGGTTGTTTGTTAAAGATCATTGCCGGGCCGTCTGGGAGATAATGAAGGGGGGGACCCGGGGCCAAACTTATAATATTGGCGGCCGGTGTGAATTGGCCAACATCGACACGGTCACTATGGTGTGTGATTTGTTGGATGAAATGGCTCCGAAAACAGAGCGGACGTCTCGCAGGGATCTGATTACCTTTGTTAAAGACCGTCCCGGTCATGATTTGAGATATGCAATTGATTGCAGCAAGTTGGAAAGAGAATTAGGCTGGACTCCCGTAGAATCCTTTAAGACCGGACTCAGAAAAACGATTCAGTGGTATCTGGATAATTCGGATTGGGTGCAACGGGTTAAAAGCGGAGAATATCAGCGCTGGATGAGACAGCAGTATCGTGAATGACGAGTGCTGGATAAGGGGTTTGAAATGAGACAGGCCAAAGATTACATTGTCTTTCCGCTGGATGTTTCATCGTCGGATGAAGCCAAGAGCTATGTTGAGCTTCTTGCCGATCATGTTGGGTTGTTCAAAGTGGGGCTTGAGCTTTTTATCAGTTCCGGTCCGGATATTGTTCGATTTATCAATGTAGCCGGTACGGCCGGGGTGTTTTTGGATTTGAAACTGCATGACATACCGGCTACCGTCTCCCGAGCCATGGCCCGAATTGCTGATCTCGAAATTCAATTTGCGACCGTTCATTGTGGTGAGACGCCAAAAATGCTTGAGGCCGCAGTTAACAGCAGCCGGGGAAAGGTCCAAATCCTGGGTGTGACGGTACTGACCAGCGTGACCGCGGATGATATCAGGACCGCCGGATACTGTGCAGATTTTTACCGGAACTTATCCGCCCTGGTGTTACAAAGAGCCGGTATGGCCAGGACCGCCGGATGTGCCGGTGTGGTCTGTTCCGGACTTGAAACCGCCATGATCAGGGCGCACTTCGGAAATAAATTCATCACGGTTACTCCGGGGATTCGGCCTCAATGGTCGCTTGGTGAAAAGGATGATCAGAAACGGGTCACAACGCCGGCGCAGGCTGTTAAAAATGGATCGGATTACCTGGTGATCGGAAGGCCGATACGGGATGCTTCGGATCCCCGGGCGGCGGCCGTACGCATTGCAGAAGAAATTGCATCCGCTAGGGAAACATCCGATATATTGTAAGTCCCAGAATAATAACACCCAACAACAGAACAAATATCAATTGGTCGGGGCTGAATTTTTTCATGAAAAATTTTCAGTCTTCCCTATCCAGCCCAAAGGCGGTGTGAAGTACCCGCACGGCGAGTTCGGCATATTTTTCTTCGATGACACAGGATATTCTGATTTCCGAGGTACTGATCATCATAATATTTATGTTTTCCTCGGAAAGTGTGCGAAACATGGTTGATGCCACACCTGAGTTATCCTTAATTCCGACACCGATAACCGAGACCTTGGCAATGTTT
>JAJRVC010000148.1 GCA_024277475.1 Deltaproteobacteria bacterium | reverse complement strand
CTTTTTCAAAGCATACAGGACACAAATGCCGTCCGTTGAGCGCCATATCACACAGCGCACACACAAACCGACCACAGGCGGAACAGGGAATGACAGCCTTTTTGCCAGGGTGATAAAAGCATCCGGCCTCGTTGCCGATCTGAAGTGTTTCGCCAGACCGGCCCATTGGCAGCAACCTGTAAATGGCCGGATAGACATCCGCCCGCAAAAGGCTGTCGCATGACGGACAGGCGGCCAGTGAATTGGAATTGACGGCTTCCTTGCTCAGGGTTGAGTTGCAGCCGGTACAGTTGAGCACGGATGGATTCCTCTCTGCATTTCTTTGTTTTTTGAATTTAGGCCTTTACCAGGATTTTTCTGACAACATATTGTCAGAGTCTATAAGCCTCTCATAATTCAGACATGCAAGTGAACTAAAGTTTAAAAAAATGAGCTAAAGCCGTTCGGCCAAGAGGCTCTCGACAGGTTAAGGGATTCTATCAATTTAAATAGAAAAGACAGAGCGAAGCGATACCACAAATCTTCAACATTTCCGCCGCAGGCGGATCAATATTCAATTTCTCGATAAAACGGGATTTCGGTACACTGCGACCAGCTAAACTTGTCACGGCTGGCTCTTGGGTCCTATCCCGATTATTGCCTAACCACCCTTGTCTCACAGATACGGTCGTGCAGCGTTCGCCTTTGATCATCGAATGCGGCGATGATATAACCAATTAACAGGATCATTGCGCTGAGCCACTTGGCAAAATGCCGGCCAAATGCCCTGAGATAGCTCAGCCGGCTGCCGTCTTCCACAACAATTTTCAATTTGCAGGCCATTTTCCCAGGCGTTGCACCATGTTTAGCGACAAACCAGGTATCATAGACAGCCGGTATGGCATACTGCAAAAGCATAATCACGGGCATAAACGAGATGGCAACCATCGAGTTGTCGGGAGATGAGGGCATGAATAGGCCCAGCGGAATAAAAATAGCCATATTGACAATCCACATGATGAATGCATCAATGGCAAAGGCGGCAAATCGAATCCAGAATCCGGCGTAATCCATTGCCCCGGCAACGAACACGCCTTCTTTAATTTTTTGCACGAACACAGGCTTGCAGCCGGCACATATCCAGGAATCCTGGAAACGGATCATATCTTCTTCTGCAAATGCCAAGCCGCATTCAGAACAGACGGAACCGGGAACAGGGGCTGCCGGTGATTTTTTTTGAAGACCTTTACCGGGCCGATTGCGGACGAAAACACCGAGTTCCTGCCAACTTTCCATTCCCTCCCGCCAGACTCGGGTTCTGGCATTCAGTTTTTTGGCTTTGACCAGCGATTGAAGCTCGGCTTTCCCGATGGGCCCTACCTGTTGATCACCGACCTCGTAATACAAATTCATGAGTAATTCCTATAGACCGGACCTGTGCTTACCAACCACATCCACAGGGCACAGCTTTTTAATTCGTCAATTCCGGTTTATCCGGGTAAGGAATATATCGGCAACGAAAGGGCAAAACTTAAATATTTAGTAAAAAGTTCAGCCACTAATACATGAAGGCACAAAAAAATTGATGAGGGATTGCGTTTAGACGTTCACGTGAAAAAGGATTGGTGTTAGCTCTGCGGGGACGGCTTTTTCTCGGCTGAGTCGTTGGACCCTATCTCACGACCGAAGGCTCGTCTCAGGTTAGCCGCGATTAAACGATTCTGGAGTTAGGGTCACCTATTTTCATAGCTGCCTCCGAGCTGGAAGCGCTGCGCGCGGGAAACCACAAATCTTCAATATTGACAATCTCGTAAAAAGTCAAAATTCTTACGTTTTGATCTTATAACCTATTGTAATTATTAAGTGTAAAATTTTATTTTTGTGTTTTTTGTGCCTTTTTACGGCCATATCAATATTCAATTCCGGCTTGCCCGGTTGGGTTAAGGGCATTAAATCGGCAATGGAAAAACACCCCGATTAGTGCAAAATCTGGCTTAGAAACAGTTTTGTGCGATCGTGTTGGGGATTGTCAAAAAATTCATCCGGTGTGTTAGACTCTACAATTTGGCCAAAATCCATAAAAAGGACCCGGTGAGCAACACTCTTGGCAAACCCCATCTCATGTGAAACAACAATCATGGTCATGCCTTCCCGGGCGAGCTCAATCATGGAATCCAGTACTTCCTTGATCATTTCCGGATCGAGGGCAGAGGTAGGTTCGTCAAAAAGCATCACTTTGGGATTCATGCAGAGGCTGCGGGCAATGGCAACGCGCTGCTGTTGCCCCCCGGAAAGTTGTCCGGGATATTTCATGGCCTGGTCTGCAATCTGTACCTTGTTCAAAAAATGCATGGCAGTTTCTTCAGCCTGCTTTTTGGGGACTTTTCGGACCCAAATGGGACCCAGTGTCAGATTTTCTAAAATGGTCAAGTGGGGAAACAGATTAAAATGCTGGAAAACCATACCGACTTCAGCCCGGATTTTCTCGATATTTTTTAAGTCATTCGTTAATTCCATCCCGTCGACGATAATCCTGCCCCGCTGGTGTTCTTCAAGGCGGTTGATGCATCGGATGAGCGTCGACTTACCGGAACCCGAAGGCCCGCAGATAACGATACGCTCCTGTTTTTTGACGGTAAGACTAATGTTTTTCAGCACATGAAAATCGTCGTACCACTTATGCATTTCGACAATTTCGATAATGGCGTCATCAGTCAAAGTATCTTCCTTATTCCCAGATAATTGCGTGACCATAAAAAATCTCTCATGTCAGGTTATAAGCCCGTTTCCAGCTCACGTTCCAAACGCCGGCTGTAATTTGACATAAAAAAGCAGCACAGAAAATAGATCAGGGCTGCAAAAATATAGGCTTCCGCTGAAAATCCCATCCATTGAGGGTCATTCAGGACCGTTTTGGTCGTTTTCAGAAAATCGAAAAGCGCTATGATGACAACCAGGGATGTATCTTTAAACGCCGATATCAGGATACTGACCGACGGTGGTATGACGATTTTCAGCGCCTGGGGTAAAACGATCAACCGCATAATCAAAAAATAATTCAGCCCCAAAGATTCGGCCGCCTCATACTGCCCGCGGGGGATGGCCTGCAATCCGCCACGAACCACCTCGGCGATATAGGCTGCCGTAAAGAGAATGATGGCGACCTGGGCTCTTATCAGAGCGTTGATGTTAACCCCCTCCGGTAAAAATAAGGGAAAGACCACCGAGGACATGAACAGCAGGCTGATAAGGGGTACACCACGGATGAGTTCAATATACATGACGCACAGTGTTTTTACCACCGGCATCTTAGATCGACGTCCCAGGGCCAGAACAACCCCTAAAGGGTAAGCGGCGGTCAAACCGAAAACAGACAACAGAAGGGTTAGTGGAAGCCCCCCCCACTGGGAACTTTCTACCGGGGTCAGTCCGAAAATTCCGCCTTTCATCAACAAGCCCATGAAAAAAAGGCCCAAAATCCAGGCATAAACCAAATGTTTCTTCCAATGGTTTCTGTTGCGGCTGTAAAACAGCAACGCCACCAATAAGCCCATCGCCACGAATGGACGCCACTGCTGTTCATAGGGGAAAAAACCGAAAGTGATAAACCTTATATTGGCGGGTATGATAGACCAGCAGGCGCCATCGATCTGCTGGCATTGCGCGCCGGATGAATTCCAAAGGCTGTCAATAAATGCCCAACGAATCAGCGGGGGGATAATTTTCCACAAAAAATAAATCGTTATCAGGGTCAAAATAGAGTTTAGCCAACCTTTAAACAGATTGGTTCGAATCCATCCCACTATTCCCACCTGGGTCACAGGTGGCTTTAGTTCGCCGGCAGGATAATTTTGACGATTGTTTTCCATCTTCCACTATTTTCAAGTTAAGCAAGGCGTTTATGGATGCTACATCGCCAAGTCGTTGATAATGCACGTTCCCTTTGATACGAGTTGCCTAGGGTTTTTCAACCCTGAACGTTGAACCCTGAACCGCTCAACCTATTTCTATCTTTCTACCAAAGCTACCCTCTTGTTGTACCAGTTCATAAAAGCCGAGGTAGAGAGACTCAAACACAGATAAACAATCATGATCATGGCAACACCTTCAATGGCCTGCCCGGTTTGATTGATAGCGGTCCCGGCAACCGATACAAAATCAGGGTAACCGATGGCTACGGCCAGCGAGCTGTTTTTGGCCAAGCTCAGCATCTGACTAGTCAACGGTGGTATGATCACCCTCAAGGCTTGCGGCAATATGACCAGATTAAGAACCTGGCCAGGTTTAAGCCCGATGGACATGGCTGCTTCTCTTTGTCCTTTGCTCACGGACTGGATACCGGCTCGGACAACTTCCGCCACAAAGGCT
>JAJRVC010000147.1 GCA_024277475.1 Deltaproteobacteria bacterium | reverse complement strand
AGCCCGCCGCCGGCCCCTTTCTTTTTAACCGTTTGCCAGCAAAAATATAACTTTTCCTGATCATGCCAGGCAGACATATGGGTTGCCTCCAGGGTTAGAACATTGCAGTTTTTCCCGTCGCTGATCACCAGCATTCACCGAATTGCCCCCTCGTACGGCCAGTTCACTTTCCCTCTTCCGCCATACTGTCTATCTCTTTCTCGTCGCCCTGGCGACGCCACTCCGTTGGAGAACGCCTGTTTGGTGACGCTACAGCCTGGTAGCGAAACCGGAGTTTCGCAACCAGGAAATCATCAAATCACCCAGTCGCCCATTCTCCCAATCGCACAATCATTCATACGGCCAGTTCATCTTTTGCAGTATGTCCAGGTTTTGCCAGAGGGTGATCTCCGGCGTATCCATTTCCGGGAGCACCAGTTTAAGGCATTCGCGGCTCCACTCGTGGTCGGTTTTGCCTCGCCAGACGCCCATCAGGATAATTTTAATATCGCGGTTCTGCACCCGGATAACGCCAAAGTGGATGGCCAGCAGGTAGAGCAGTTGTACCAGGTGGTTCCACTGGTCGATGGTGTGGTTTAAATCTTTCACCACAATGCTTTCCACTAAGAAAGGCTGGATACCGGGGATGCCGGCCGCCTGGGCAATAAAATCATGGTCGCGGCTGAGCAGCAGGATGTCCACGCCCCGTTCCTGCACGGCCAACTGGTAGGATAAAATGATGTTGGAATCGGGGTTATCCTGTAGTTCGTCCTCATCCAGGTCCGGCAGCAGAATGATCCATTGCAGGCGGCGGGCTTTGCGGATTTCCACATGGCCCAGGCGCCGGCGGCGGTCTTCCAGGCGGCTCTGGTTAAAAAACTCGTTAAAATATTTCTTAAACTCCCCCTGCACGGCGGCCTCTTTGAAACGATTGACAGTGCGATCGGAATATTTCTTCTTGGACAGCAACTCCCGTTTGACATAGGGAGAGATGGAGATTCCCACTTTGTTGTCCGGCAGCATCCGCAGCCAGTCGTGCTGGGTGGTGTAAAAACGGTCGCGGAAGAGATTAGTATCCAGTCCCAAAAAAGCAGGGCGGTCTCCCATCATAAAATCGCGGTCGCAAAGCTGGTGCACTTCCAGCAAAAGCTGATCCAGGTTGGGATAGCGCACAATTCCGGACTGGCAGAGAATCTCTTTTACGGAGCGGAAATCGGGTATTTCGTGCTCCAGTCGGTGTTTCCGGGCCCGGGTAATTTCCTGCTGATAAGCAGAATGATTGTAAGGGCTCTGCAAACGGATGCCGGCTTTGTTTAAGGATACCAGAAAAAGCGGATCGCTCAGAAAAGGGGTGTCGATCTGGAAAGCCGGTTTCTTGCTGCAGAAAAAATAATTGAGCATGACATACATATCCTGGGTGCGGATGACCAGGTTTTCTTTCATTATTTATCTCCTGTCGGTTTGGGGATGACCAAAGCAACCCTGGCGGAACGGGATGGTTCCGTCGTGCGCAGCCGCCCGCGCCGGTTATTTTTTGTTGAGTAGATCGATAATCCTTCCGGCATTGGGGGGCAGGCAGGGGTAAGGAAAACTGAGATAACGGTCATCATCGAGAAAGTTGTAGAAGACATGCTCCACCACGCCCGGGAATAACTCTCCCATCAGCAGCAACAGGGCCGCATGGGCTTTGCGCCCGGAGGTCATGTCGATCATCACCTTTTCTCGCGAGCGGTTCAGCAGACGTTTCAGGTCGTTGCGGAACGGTTCCACATCCCCCGGTTTATAGGAGATGATTTCTACGTTGGGCATTTTCTGGCCGTGGTAGGTCAGTAGCGTCTCCGCATAACGCCGGAATTGATTTAATGACTTTTTTGCCGATGGTGCACAAAACAGGGTAAGGTGGGCAAGCTGTTTCTGAGGATAGCTTTCCCGGGCGTACCAGAGCGTATTCAGCGCCGCCACCGGCCGGTTGCTGATGATGGTGATCCAACGGTACATAAGGCAGTCTCCTTTGGTTTATGGCAGGTAAGATTTACAGGTGTTGCCGTTCCGGGCTTTTTTAGCCGCAGATGTTCTCCTTCATCTACACGGATTTTTGCCCTTACAACAGGTGGGTATCCGTGATTTTTTCCGAAAATTTGGTGGTCAACAGGGCGGTTTATTTTTTTGCAACTATTCAGGCAGCGCCTATTCAGGACATAGATTAAAGAAGAGTTCCAATAGAAATCTGTTTTGGTGATCAAAATTGTTTTTTACCGCAATGATCGCAGTGGATACGCGACGGCCGCAACGTGTAAGAGATAAATTTTCGTTCGTTGCGAACGCTGCGTTGTCTTTGCGTGCGTTGCGGTAGAACAACCTGAGTAGTTACATTTTTTTTCGTAGTTCTTCATTCAAACAAAAACATTAGTCACACTACACTACCGTACCCAGTTTAAATTGGCCCTTTTCGGGTTATCTCAACAACTTATTCGCTTTAAAAACCCGGAGCAGTCAAAAGCCGTTGAAAGGTGATATTATTCCACCTCTACCCGGAACTGGCCCATGCCAAAGGTGGTCTGTTTGCCGATGTGCAAATTTCCTCCTAGTTTTAGCAGCGGGTAGAAGGGCTGCCATTGGCCTTGAAAGACGATTTCGCCCACAAATCCGCCGGTGCGCACTTTGGTTCTGCCGCGGTTGGTCCAGCGATCCCAGTCTCGCCATTTTAGCTGTTTATCCACCACCTCCAGTTCCGGAGCCGCTAATTTCTCGTAGGGCGGCAGGTTGCGCTGATGGTGGAAGAACATCAGCAAATAGGACCGCCAACAAATGTCATTGAGCAGCATAGGAAAAGTAAGCGGCTGGCGACGGTCTTTTTCCACCAGCACCTGGTGGTGCTTAATGCGGGTGGGGGTGAGGAAGGTTATTTTCAGAAAGTCGCCGGATTCGGTGTGCCCGTTCTCCGCTAACGGCGCTTCCGTCCGGGTTAAATTGCCGGTAAAAATTTCCTGGTCGGTATAAATCAGGTTTTCTTCCCCGCCGGTAACCTGGGTAACTTTTTCCAGGAAATAGCGCCCGTATCCATCGCGGGTCCATTTGCCCACGCCGCGGGTTTCGCCCATTCGGTCAAAGCAATAGATAAAATAGGGGAGATAGTCAATCGCTTTGCCCAGGATGATCAAATCCATCCGGAAAGGTTCCCCGGGGCGGTAAAACTGCCGGCTGGTATGCGGCGGTTCGATGACAAAGGGTCGCGGCGCTTTCTCGCTGACAAACTCGGGCAATTCCCCGTTATTCGGCGTTTCGAAAATATAGTAGTAGGCGCACTGCTCTTTAATCGGGCAGCCTTTTTCGCATTGATTGCGCCGGTACAGACACACGGTTTGGGCAAAGGTCTGCCCAAAGGCCCCCCGGAAAGTGCCGCCTTTATACCAGGGCAGCTTAATCGGCTCTTTGGCAATAAAATAAAAGCGCAGTTTGATGAGGGGTAAAGAGAGCAGATAGTTCATGATTTGTTCCTGCCAACAATAATTTTAAGTTATAGACCCGTGAATTAATATGAAAATGAAATTGTTTAGATATGATGAACGAGTTTCCCAGGTAATTTCCCCACCCCGCCCCTCCCCGAAATCGGGGAGGGAGGCCGGTTTCCCTCCCGGCCAGCCGGGAGGGATTAAGGGAGGACATTACGATTGCATGATGACAACAACATAAATACACTTCATTTTTCCGGAAATTAATTCACGTCTCAATAATTTAGTATTATCCACAAGGACCCCAAGAGCCCCAAGAGCCCGAATGGAAATAATGTTTCAGAGGAGAACCTCCAAGCTGCTTCCGTGTCAGGAGATAATCACGCCGCCCCGTTTTGTCTTTGGCGTCAGATCGGCGCCCTGCGCAATGGTTGCGGAGACACAGTTTTTGCACAAAAAATAATAACGGATACTGTCGTGCTTCTTGATGCGTTTTCGGAGAGCGCTCTCCAGTTTCTGTACAGCCCGGGCAGTTATCCGACCTTCGAAGACGCTTTTTTGCACCCGCTGCAGGCCTGCATTTAAAAGCGCATCGGCAACCTTGCTGCGCTGCCGGTCGTCCTCAATGTCGTAGGCGATGACCACATATTTCACGGTTTTTGCTGCGATATCAACCTCTGCTATTACGGGTCCTAATCGGGGAAAATAAGGCGCGTGTCCCGCTGGTATTGGTATGCCTTCAGTTCTGCACCACTTTTGCGGAAAAAAGCCTCCCAGAAATCCCGCACGGCTAAGTAGTGGTCGTTGGAGATTCCCGGCCGGGCATAAGCGCCAAAAACGTAGCAGCCCACACCCGTTAAATCCGGGAGTAAACCCTGCTCTTGCCAGGTTTGCAGCAAGTCCGTTTTGGGGGGAGTGCGTTCAAAGTTCCAGTGCCCGGGTTCAACCGCCAGCATATCACTGACCAGAATCACAGAATGTTGTACCCCGGTCGCAGAATGGGCGTTGATAAAACGGAAAACGCCGGTAAGATCAGTCTGTTTATGAAAACCGCGCTTAATGGCATCGGTAATTTCCCTCGGCCATATGCGGCTGAACGCATTGGCCATCTGTTGGCGGGCTTCCTTCAGCTTCCGCCCGCGGGTGCCGGGTTTGTCCGGCATTTTCACCTCGAACACGCGTTCTGCTTTACTGAAGGTGCGGGCATGTACGAAATAAATTTCCAGCAGATCAGATTCTCCTAATTTACTGATCAGCGAAACGATAAAGAGAGAATCCTGCGCCAGTTCCTCTTTCCACTCCCGTGAAGCGGTCACATCAATGAACAGATCGATGTGATTATGAACGCCGGTAGGCAAGCCAAAGAATTTCTCTACTTTGTAAGTAAAGTCATCACACCCGGGGAGCAACAATGTTGAGGGCAACAGGATGAGAAACAAAAAATAGAGATACAAGTGGTTCGGGGTTGGCATTTTCATGGCTGTTCCTCCACCGCTGCTTTTGTTTTCCGCCAAAACAAAACGGTATTCCAAAACTTCTTCCTTCTATCCCGGATATATTTTCCTTTTTCAAAACCGGCCTCGTAGGCAGCGCAGCGCGCCTTTTTGATGTTCTCGTGTTCCTCATCCAGGCCGGCCAATTGATCTTGTAATTGTTTCTGTTCGGCAAGCAGCCGCGCCTGTTGTTTCTCTAAGCGGTTCTTAACCGGCATTACCCCTTTATGATACCCGGCCTGGTAGGAATCTATCCGTAAATTGGTGAGCTTGAGCGCTTCTTCTTCCAGGCCAGCCAATTGCTCTATCACGGATTGGAGCTTCGGTTCCAGATCATTGAGACGGTTTTCAATTTTGCGTTTTTTGCGCAGCAGGCGGATCAGCGGTTTAAAACGGGTGGCGATGGGCTCTCTTTTCCAGAATAAAAACCCCAGCACCAGCGAGAGTACCACCACCAGGCCGATAAAGGCAAAGCGCAAGAAATCGATATCGACGCCGGGCAAGCCAGAGGCGGTTTCGTCTGAGCGCAGGTAGGCAAAGACACTCAGCACCATCAGGATGATAATCATTGCCGGTAAGAATATGCCAATGATCATCCATTTATGGGTGCGTGAATGGCCGGAATCTTCGGCAACGCTGTCAAACAGAATTTTCAAGATCAATGAGGACAACGCCGGATAGCTGACAGCCGCAACGAGCGATTCGAAGCGGGGGATACCTAACACAAACTCCATGATGCGAGCAGTGACAAAAACTTCCGCCAGGAGGAACAGCGCGATTTTAAAATTATAACCGCGCAGCCGGGTGCGCAGGCGTTCAATATCCAGCGCGGTGATTTTTTCTCCCAGCTTTTCTTCCTCTTTGTTCCAGGCTTCGTCAATCACGGCAAGCTGTTCTTGGAGTTGATCCACATCATGCTGGAGATCGTTGCGCTTTGGCTCTAATTTGTTTTGCAGCCGTTCCTTTTCGGCTTCTACTTCATCGCGGATCTGGTTCAAGTCGTCACTAAATGTCTCAAAATGTTTTGATCCGGCTTTCTTCCCGAATTTATAATCTTTCGGAGATATAACGATTTTTCTAAACATCTCCACCTCCATCTGGTTTTAAGTGTGCATAACGATAAGCACCTATTCCCTTTTTGATACTGATTAGTACAGTTGAGGACTTTCTGGTTTTACCCAATGCCTTCCGCTTCCCGCAGAAATTGATGAATCAAATCCAGGCTGGCGGAGATTTCCTGTAGCTGATGATCAACCTCCGCTTTCCGCTTCACTAATTGATTTTTCTGTTCATTCATCATCTGGTTTTGCTCTTCCCGGATACGGGTCAGATCCGCATCATGAGAATTTTGATGTTTTTTTCCGGCGCGTTTGCCGCGGCGAAAATCTGCTTTCCAGTTCATGCTATCCCTCCGGTTATGGTGAAAATCTGACGGTTTTAATAACTACCGAAGTGTCTGCCGCCGCTCGGCTGCATCGAACAACGACGGCAAGCAAGAGAAGCAAATCGTCCCCGCCTACCCACAAACGAAGCGAGGCCGTTGACGATATCCATGTTTAACCCGCACCTTTTTTTAGGGGAAGTAATAACATCATGAAAAACCATGATAGGAATTCTCCACTACGCAAAATGTATCCATAGTAATTGCCTTCTTTGACGAGTTTGTAGCAATAGAAAAGGAATGGTGTTGCCAATGCAAAAACCCAACTTAAACCGGAGAAAGTGTTCAACACCAAAGAAAAAATTACCGGAAAGACAATGGATACACCAAAATCAAAAAATTGCAAATAACGGATTGTCTGGTATTTCCCCAACAGCGTTGGGATTGTTAATAGCCTCTCTTTTTTATCGCTTTCTATGTCTTTTATATCCAGAAACACTTGCATGATAAATGCTTTTAGATACACAAAAACTGCCAGAATTATTGCTTTGAACAGGAGACTCGTGGTAAATATTTGTTCAAAATAAACAACAGGATAAAATACTAACGATGAAAAGAAGGCCGACACATACAAGTTTTTAAAAATGATTATGTTTCTGGTAACCTTTTTAAAAAACACAGTGTACAGCATTCCCAAAATCAACAATACTAAACTGAAGCCTAAAGTTGCGATATTGCTATAAAATATCACCATCCCAATTACAAGAAAAATGACACTCCACAAGATAACGGGCATGATTTTGATGTAATTTCTAAAGTGCCGTGTGCGATCAGGATTTGTAGTTTCGTCTATATCAAGCTCCTTGTATCTATTATACAAATACAATGGATAAAACATCAGGTAAACCACGATAAATCCGTCCCAGGTAAATTCTATATTCAGCAACACACAGGCAACAAATGCGATGCCGGCTGCTCCGAAAGACTGAAAATGACCTCCGTATATAAATTCTTTGAATACAAGGGTTGTTATTTGCTTCAATATTCTCGAAATTGTTCCCATCGTTTCACTCCATTAATGCCATTTGTTCCGTCAGGATGAAGTAAACTCGGACCCTGTATTTGGTGATCCCGGAAAACAATGCCGGCTAATACCTTCTTGATTGAATTATACGCTTAATTAAACGAAAGGGGAACAAGACCACCGTTTTGAGCACATCATAAATAAAATTCCCCAGAACATCGGTAAACAATTCTTTGCCCAGGACTATCTTCAGCAAAAACACGATGCCTGCCAGAAGAATAGCAACGGCAACAGCCATTTGGGAGAAAGAGTCCATATGTATCCAAATTTGTTTTCCATAGGTCAGTATAACCGCAAGCAAGACCGGGAAGAAAATCATCCGGCCGATGGTTCTCAGCACCTGTTGTTTGGAGACCAGCCCTAAGACCACCCCCAAGCCCAGTAACGCCAGCAAAAGGGGTTTGAGGGGGTCGAGCATGGGGGACTCCGGTCATAAGATTCAACATAACAGGTACTGTTTACAGATGTTCGTTTTTTTCTAACTTTTTGAAATACCCGTAACCACTGCTGGTTTTCGCCCCAAATCCGAAATTTTCTCCGGTTTCTTTAATCAAATTCTTTATCCTTTGGGCTAAATTTTCATTCCCATTTCCCAGAAATTTAAACAGGAATAGAAATTTTGTGTTTGGCGGAATAGTTAGAAAGTGAATCGGTGTGGGATTATATATATCAGCGGGAATAGCACCTTTGGTATAGTAGTCTTTGTAATGGGGAGTAATCACATCAATATCCAGCCCTTTGAATTCAACTGGGTAGGCGTCTAAAAATATAATCTTTCCGGCCGCTGGGTTCCTGATAGGCTTTTGGGAATTTCCCTGTGGCCCGAATACTTGAATTATTTCACTACGCGACCAAACGCCGTTTTCTAATTCAACTTTATCATCTTTTCCCCAATTTTCTATCGGTATAGCATTCGGATGACAGAATTCCAAATAGCTAAGCAGAGCCCCTTTAAAAGAACTACCCGGTAAATAAGGCACGCCGGTTGTCCAGTCAAATTGCAAGCCCCATTCTAAAGGACTCTGGTATCCCACGCCGCAAATAAAACGCGATTGGGTTTTCATTAAAATTTTATTTT
>JAJRVC010000146.1 GCA_024277475.1 Deltaproteobacteria bacterium | reverse complement strand
CTTTGAAGGTTACACTCACTATAGCAGCCCGGAAAACAAAAAATTGTTTGAACACGCCGGAAATATCTGGGGCAACGTCCTGGGTAAATTAAAATCTGTCGGGCATATTAGTGAAACATTAATTAGCGATATAGAAGCGCTGCAGAACGTAATTACACAGCTCGACGAACACATTACCCGACTTCAGGATGAATTTGCCGAAATCAAACGTACCATAAATATCCCCAACCTGAATGCAGATGATTTTGTTAAATTTAACAAACAACTAACCCTGGTAAAGGCCAGCTTGCAAGATTTGCAGAAAAAAGCCGCCAAAAGGGAGGATTTGCGAAAATCTCTTACAAAGCATTTGCATGAGTTAAAAGATTTGTGGCATCAGGAATTCAAAATTTTGCAGAAGTCCGCAGATGAACTCAATGCAAAAGGTTTGTCAATCTCTATTGAACTAAAATATAAGGGTGATAAGCGCCATGCGATTGCATATCTCAGCGACATCATTAAAGGTTCCGGTGTTAGAGCAAGAAACATTGAATTCATATGTAAACATTTTAATGATTTCATCGAAATTTATCTGGAACTGGACAACCCGGAAACAAAGTTGAAAGATTTTCTTATCGGAAATCAGTTTACTAAGTTCAAAGAAACCTTTTTAAATAATTTACGTCATCTGCTTACTTATCAACCCCCGAATCTTTACGTTTTAAAGTATAAGGGCAAAGATATTGCCGACCACTCTTTGGGACAAAGAGCCTCAGCATTGATTGTTTTTCTATTGGCGAGGAGAGAAAACGATCTCATCATGATCGATCAACCGGAAGACGATATTGATAATCAATCTATTTATGAAGATGTTATCAAAGAGATCAATCAGTTAAAGGAAAAGGTGCAATTTATTTTCGCCACCCACAATCCCAACATTCCTGTATTGGGAGAATGCGAGCAAGTGTTCTGCTGTCGGTATGAAGGAAATAAAGTTAAACTGGAATCCGGCAGCATTGATTATCCCCTAATTCAAAAAAATATCGTCGAGATTATGGAAGGCGGCAAAAAGGCCTTTGAGGAGAGAATGAGGAAGTATCAAGAATGGAAACATTAGAATTATTGGAAATAATCTCTCGCGGCGAGGATAGCCAGCATCAATTTAAACAAAACCTAACCAATGAAACCTCTGCGGCCCAGGAGATGTGCGCCTTTGCGAATACGCAAGGAGGAATGCTCATCCTCGGCGTGGATGATCTTGGAAATATTACCGGATTATCACCAGGGGATATTCGTCGTTTGAACCAACTGATTTCTAATGCTGCAACAAATATCCGTGATCCGCTAACCCCCAGAACGGAAAATATAAGGGTAGATGATAAATTGGTGATGGTCGTTTATGTTCCGGAAGGCACCAATAAACCCTACTTTGCAAACGATGGCACTATCTGGGTAAAATCGGGGGCAGATAAGCGTAAAGTTGCCTCTCGGGAGGAGCTTCGTAGGCTATTCCAGGAGTCTGATATTTTACATGCGGATGAAACACCCATAGCTGAGGCAACGATTAATGATTTGGACCTGGAGTATTTTGATACTTTTTACCAGCAGGAAAATGGGCATAGTTACAAAGATGAAGATATTGATCTTGAGCAACTCTTGATAAATTTAAACTTAGCCAGAGCCGACCGACTAAACTTAGCAGGCTTATTATTGTTTGGATTAAATCCGCAAAAGTTCAAACCGCAGTTCAATATAAAAGCAGTTCATTTTGTTGGCAATGAAGACATAGGGGACAAATATTTAGACAGCGAAGACATTGGTGGAAAACTTGCAAATCAGTATCTCAACGCTATGGCATTTATTAAACGGAACTTGCGTAAAGAACAAAATGGTCAATCACGAAACACCCTGGGAACGATGAGCATCAATGAGGGCGTATTTGAGGAGTTACTGGTCAATGCGTTGATCCATCGTAACTATTTTATAGATGCGCCCATTCGCCTGTTCATATTCAATAATCGTATTGAGCTTATTTCGCCTGGAACACTGCCCAATAATTTGACAGTTGAGAATATTAAAGCTGGAGTCGCTAACCAACGGAATCCTGTCATTGCCTCTTTCGCAACCAAACAAAAGCCGCCGTTAGGATTACCATACCGTGGAATTGGAACTGGTGTAAAACGTGCCTTGACATTATACCCAAAAATTGAGTTTTATAATACGAGTGAAGAAAATGTTTTTAGAGTCGTAATACTCTTTTAAAAAACTTTGTTATTGAATCCACAACCTCTGGTGCAGAAAGAGGAAAATAAAGGCATCAACAGAAACGGAATTTCTGAGCCAGGGGCGTTGCGAAACCGGAGTTTGGCAACGAGGGGGGAGATTCCTCTCCCCGGCTAACCGGCGGGACAGATTTGCGAATCCCGGAACGCTGGGAAAACAAATCGGGGGTGGTCAGACCGGGACGCCTTTCTCGACCAACCTTGCGTCCGTAATAGGCGGCCCCCGCTTTCTTCACTCCGTCAGATAAATCCACGCCCCGGTATCCCATAGCAAAGAGGATGTGATTTACAGGTACGTGCGCATGGTCATGGCAATATATTCATTTATCCGCTAACATACCTGCCTTTCACACCAAGCAACTTGCAATATCCGTCTCGGCCTGTTTTCCCTTCAGTTGGGAAAGCATCGAAAACGAAAGAATCACAACCAAAAGAGTCAGCAGATTCTGCCCGAACCGCCGGGTGGTATAAATTCATTAATACTTAACAATACGGAGGATTCTATGAATCATTGGCAGAAGTTATCATTCATTTTGGGCCTGTCTATCATTTTGGGCGTAGCAGCGCAGGCGCAGAACTCCCGGACAGTCGCCCCCGAAACCCGCAACGAATCCGAACTGGTTTTCCGGGTAAAATGGGACGGCCGTATTATTCCCGGTATTACCGAAGTCAGTGAATTAAAGCGGAAGACGGAAGTGATCACCAGTCGCAGCGGGGCGGATGTCAACCTCCAGCACCGCTCTCCCGGGGCTACCAGTTATGCGCCAATTATCCTTCGGCGGCCCCGCACCTTTGATAAAGCGTTCGAACGCTGGGCCAACAAAGTTTGGAACCGCAACGGAAGCATCGGCGCGGAAGTCTCACTGAAGGATTTTCGCAAAGATATAACCATCGAATTATGCGATGAAAACGGTCGGGTGCTGCTGGCTTTTCATGTGTACCGCTGCTGGCCCTCCGAGTATATTGCCATCAGCAAACAGAAGGTAGGCGATGATTCCCTGGCAATGGAAACCCTGGTGCTGGAACACGAAGGGTGGGAGCGGGATTACGATATCCGCTGATCCGTTATCCAGCCAAACAAAAAAATTTAACTTTCATCCAAAGGAGAACACCATGCAGCGTAAATCAATATTTACAGCAATCATTATCCTGGGACTGATTCTTGTTGCCGGTAATTCTATGAACCAGGCCGCCGAATTTTCGGTTAACCCGAACCGCCTCGACCCATATAAACAGTTTAAGTTCCGGGTAAAATGGGATGGACAGTACATTCCGGGTATTCTGCGGATCAGCGGACTTCACCGGGAGACAGAAGTGGTGGTCATGCGCAAAGGCAGTGAATCGAATGTAGTTCATAAGCTGCCCGGTAGAACAGATTATCAACCGATCACCCTGGAACGCGGTCTGACCCACGATACGGCTTTTGAACAATGGGCCAACAAGGTCTGGAACCTGGGCGCCTCCCCGGGAAATGAGGTTTCCCTGAAGGACTTTCGCAAGGATATGGTTATTGAATTGCTCAACGAAGCCGGTCAGATGGTGATGGCCTTCCATGTCTACCGCTGCTGGCCGGTTAAATACAACGCCGTGGAAGCGCTGGATGCCAACAATCCCAACATTGCTATCGAATCCATAGTTCTGGAGCATGAAGGATGGGTAAGGGATTATGCGGTGACCGAGCCGGTTGAACCATCTTTTTCCACGCCCTGACAATTGGTTGCCATTCGGATACGAAATTTTTACCAACAAAATGTTTTGGCAATTCAAATTTTGTTATTACATTAGGCCGGCGGGGTTATGATCACCAAGTCCAAGTATCGGGTTGAGATTTTAATACCGAGGCGTCAGGACTGGTTAAATACCGTAATCCTGTTCACAGGAGCGCCCTAATCTCATTGTGACATAACCCCGCTTTTTTTATTTCCCGCCCTGTCGCCTGCCAGGGTGATAACTCCTCTCCGGAACGCATTTCACAATTCAGTGATTTCCCAATCAACCCATAAACCGGTTTTGTTTTCTCCCCGTCGCCATCCCGGCAACCGGGATGGTGAGGCCATCACCCGGAAAGTTATATGGTGTCATTTGTCACCAAGGATTTGACTGTTTCTTTTCGTTCCGGGCAGGAAGCTGGGACGAGAAAAAATGGTATTTGTGTAGTTGCCCTCATGCAATGGGAATGCCCCCCTTAATCCCTCCCGGCTGGCCGGGAGGGAAACCGGTCTCCCTCCCCGATTTCGGGGAGGGCCGGGGTGGGGAAATTTCACTTGATAACTGGCCGGCTACCCAAATACGGAATTTGTATTGAGTATGCATAGAGTTTAGTTCGCTCTTTCTTGTTTAACGCAACCATCCGCTCTGATTTTAGACAAGATGATGCCCGCGGTGGGAAAGCGGAGCTTTAATTGAAATGAGCGTTCCAGGCGGGGGCCTGGGACGAGAAAAAACGACTCTCCCCGTCGCCATCCCGGCAACCGGAATGGCGACACGTTAGCGCTGGAACTCAGATAGAGCCATATGTAGACCCTCGTTCCAAGCTCCTGCTTGGAACACTCTTCTCCCCAAAAGCTCCGCTTTCACCTCCGGAACTGAAGCGAATCTCTCGCCAGGATTCCCTTCCCCAAGATATATTGGGCGGTGCTCGAATACATCCCATGCTTTTGCACATCTCTCCTCTCTCACTGGAGCGGAGCGCCCCAAATACTGCTCCCCACCATCCGCAGAATTCGGGAGAGTTTTGACCGTTGCCCGACGCTGGCATCCCGCTTTGGGATTAAATCCCTGCCAACATTTTTACTGATTGATCATAGCCGGATTGTTTCCCAAATTGAGAGCATTCAACCTAAAAAGCAATTACACTAGTATTTCATGCCATTTGCTCTTGTCATTAGCATGTTCCTCCTTTGGGAATGCATCGACTGTGTCGATGCAGCATCAACGCCCCAACCACAACGTGGCTCCGTTGGAGCGGGGCAGGCAGTTGATGCATTCCAAAACAAACAATAGAATCAGAAGCAACACGAGACCAACAAGAACAATCGTCATGCAGCACTAGTATTTAAT
>JAJRVC010000145.1 GCA_024277475.1 Deltaproteobacteria bacterium | reverse complement strand
CGATTTTGCCATGTTGTTTACCCTTCGGGAAAGCCGGAGGACTCCAGATCCTGTGTTGTCAAGGATTCGAGGTAAACGACTACAACTTCACCCTTGACGCCTTGGCTCTGAAGCCCTCCGGCTTTTGCAACGTTAAGGTAAACTGAGCGGTTCCAGGTTCGGGGTTCAAAGTTCAAAGGTTACAACCGATGAATACTGCTCCCAATAGCAATCAAAGTCTGGGGAACCGCTCAACATAGGAATATCTTGGTCATGAACGTGGAGTAAAACAACCCTGCTACGGCATAAATGCAAGAGGTCTTAATCCTACTTATCCGATTGATTTCTCCTGGCTGCAGGTTTTACATAATAGTTGAAGGTTGTCTAAGGTATTATCTCCCCCTGCCGATATCGGCACGATATAATCATATTCAAGATCCTTTCGACTGCCGCAGGCAGCGCACTGTCCTTTATTTCTAATCCAGACTTTACGCCTTACCACCGGAGTTATATACCCCGGGTGTGATGGATCTCGCTGATCTGTTGGGTCTTGCTGGTCTAACTCAGCCTCGCGGTCGGCATTATCCGCCTTTTCTTTTGTTAACTCTTGAATCTCAGGAGGTGCTTCATATTCTTCTGCGGGTTTTCCCTTTTCAGGCTTTTGCGCATCGGGTCTGGCTTTTTGAGGTCTTTTTTCGTCATGCTTTTTTGCATGCAAACGCGTCCATATTCTATAAAAGTAGGCCAAAAAAATTACAGCTGCAATTAAAAAACTAATTTTGATATATTTTAAATATTGATTTTCCGGCTTCAATTTGCGGTCTTTTGGGGTGAGTTTTTTCGGCGGCTGCGTTTCAATTTCCGGTTGCCGTTTTGCTTCAGGCTTTTTTCCTGTTTCTGATTCTTTCCTCTGCTTTGTTACCGGAAATTTTGAAGCTTTCAGATCAGGCTCTGTAGGAAGCTTTATGCCCTGTGAGGTGGTGCCGCTCGGTTTTTCGCTCTTTATTTGCAGCTTCTCTTTACCCTCTCCTGTTTGCTCCTTCGTACGGGTTACTGACAGCCGATAGGCCCTGTCAAGATGTGATTTCAGATTTTTATCAATTTTTCCTGTAACGGGCACTCCTATATCCAACTGGAATGCTCTGATAGCTTTTGTTGTCTTTTTACCTAATATTCCATCTATCGGCCCGGGGTTGAATTTCAGCAGTGCTAAAAGGGTCTGAACCTGTTTGATATTTTGCGATACATCGGGCTTTGATGATACGGACTGCGAGTTACTTTCATTAACGGATACGGCCCCGTTCCCATTTAGCTTCTTTTTGTTTTCAGCATAAGAAAACAGGAAAGGTATCAGTAGACAAGAAACGATGATGCCAAGTTTTAGGCCGATTTTTTTTGGAACTAATGTTTTGAGCAACCTGAGGCTTCTCCTGAGAATGGTTGAATATTTAGGGTGTAATTTCCGATATAATATCCTGGATGATTGTTTCCGGCGGGATGCTATCCGGATTGGTGGCGTACCGGGAAATATGATTTCTAAATATTGCTAATCGGCTATTCAGACTTGATCGCAAACTTTCCTCTAATATCTGGTGTTGAAACAGGTTATCCAATTGACGATCAATGGCGTCTTGCGGAAATTTTTGGCTTTCCCGAATATTCCCGAGGTACAATTGCGTCAGATAATCAATCGCCGCATCACTGTGCCTAATATCTTCCGTTAACCCGGCTATATTCTTTTTCAATGATTCTATTTCCGCCTCCGGCAGAGGTTCTGCTTTCATTTTCTTGAGCATTTCCAGCTCATGTTGCATCTGGTTACGCTGCATCGTATACTTGTGCAAAGATTCCACGGTAAAGAGCGCTTTCCAAATGAGTGCTTCAAGTGAAAGCGTTTTCTGACTTCCAAACATGGCGGTAAGTCTTTTGATATAGTCGGCTTCTGATAAAAGCTCTTCTTTTTCGGCATCACTTGCAGCAGCAGCTCGGCGTTCAATGTCCGCAACCAGGATTTTACCGCGAATTTCATCAATAGCGAACTTTGCTGCTCCGGCGTCAAGTTTAGACAGCCGATCGCGTTTGCCAATTTTAGTCCACTGCCGCCTGAGCGCTTTGCTGCGGTTCTGGGGTGTGACAATTCCCGACAGCACAACCCGCAGGCCCAGGTCGCTGCTTCGAAATGCACCATCTTCAAGAAAAAAGGGCATCTCTTCACGTCGTCCCGGCATTATCTCCGCCCTGCTTTTGTTGTAGCTTCCTCCTTTAATAACAAATCCGCCTGTAGCTCCGTGCAGTCGTGAACCCTTTAAGTATCGAAAAGGATCCAACATTATCTCAGCCGCGTTTCCGGCGGTGTCAAAAAGCTCTAGCGGGTTGGGACACTTGGTACCGATCCAGGCCAGTTTTTCCGGTGGTTTCGCCGCCCCCGCCCGTGTATATACGGCGAAATCAGAAAAATGATGATTATTCAAGGGGAAAAATTCTCCCTGATTCATTTCAGAAGCCGTTACCATATGTCCCCCCCGGGCGGCGTATTCCCATTCGACTTCAGTCGGCAGACGAATGAAGGCATACCGTCCGGCAGGAAAAGAAGGCAGCGAACCCCGTCTGTTCTTCAGCAACCATTCCGTATAGCGTCTGGTGAACTCCACAGCCTCAAACCACGCAATATTCGTCTTCGGCCGCGGATCTTCAGTGGTGAAAGCCTTGTCCCATCCCGGGCAATCATCAGCCATGACGGTTTGCCACTGCCAATTCGAAATCTCATATTTTCCGATGAAATAATACAGGGCCTTTGAATTTTTATCATCGGGAGCCGGGCATAGGCCATCTCCCCTTCGCGCAAGTTCAATCAATTTGGCACGCCAGGATTCCGGCAATTCCTCCAGCGTGAATGCACCGGCTATCGCTGAGACATGTTTGGCTTCCATAAAGCCCTCATCCTTGCGTCGGCACTTCTCGCACCCGGCGTTAAACTGAAAGTCATCTAAAAAAGACCTTGCCGGAATGCAGACATGTCGCAAAAACAGTTTTCCGCCGCAAGGCATGGGCAGTTCAAAATCGTCCTCGGAAGGATGGGGATTCACCATATCCTTCACAATGGGGGTCTGAGAAGAACGTTTATATTTTTGAGAAGGACAATCCTGGGCCGAGGCCGCCCCCCCAGCAAAGATCAGAACCATTCCAATTATCGCCATCGCGGTACAGGATAAGAGACGTTTAAATAAAAAAGGCCTAATGTCCCGTCTAAAAAGTTTTACACAACGGAATGCCAATATTAAATATCCTTTTGATGTCTTGTGGTTCATACGTTTTCAGAGACGGAGAAGTCTGAAAATAAAATATCGCTCTTAACGTGATTGGAATAATCCGTGTAATCTGCGAAATCTGTGCATTAAGGATCGCTTTATACCCCGATTATGGCATCATACTTAGCGGTACGCGATAGATCATATCGCCGGGGTCGGTAGCGCCGAAACTGATCCAATTGTCAACATCATCGTGATATTGCCGATAGCGCTTTATTTTTGACTTCAGGCTATCCACCAACGCCTGTTGCTGCCCGACGCTCATTCTGTACCAGTCTTCTTCCGTTAATCTCATGATGCTGCTGCGATAGGGCAGGTCATCAAGGAATTCACCAAGCAGGCCCAATTGCCCAAGATTCTGGTGCGGTTTTTTGCTGAATTGCGAGGGGTCTCGTGATATTTGGGCGGCAGCCGACAAAATTCCCTGGAAAAAATCTTTGGCCCCTGTCCGTTTGGTTCTCTGTGCCTGGTTCAGAATTATTTTCAGACGCTGGTACAGATCGCTAAGTTGATTTTTTGTTAATAAAACAGTCACCGTAAAAGAAGGTATGTTCGGCTGCGCAAGATCCATATCAGAAACCCAGGAGGTAACCAATTGAGGCGCCTGAACTTTACCCCGACGGCCTAAATACTCAAGCTGCATGGAATATCCCAAAATAGCTGCTTTGCGCTTTGCTTCTGTCACAATATCGTTGGACTTGGAGGGTGACTGACCCGGCAGCTGCAGGCGCTGACCGGCATTAGTCGCCCGGACGAGTTCCACCATTTGGACGGCAACACCTTCCACCAGCCGCCCGAAGGTTTGCACACCCAATGCTGCCTTGCTCGCATCGACCGGCACATACAAATCACCGATGGAGGGGTCGGCCTGTCCGGTCAGGGCCTTGTATTGGGTCGCCGCATAGGAAAAATTATGGACCTTTTTCCCTAAGGGTGTCTTTATGTGAAGTACGAAGATTTTAATACCCTTGGCTGCAGCTATGTCGGCTATCTCGGGCTCATTCATGCCGGTGGTGGAGTATGGATCATCGTTCCGAATAGCACCGGCGTCGGTAATAAGAAAAATGAGTCGTGACTGGTAAGGTTTCCAGTTTAGCTCTTCCACAGCTGTTTTAAGACCGGCAAACGCATCCTCGTTAAACGAATGGGTCGATACCTTAGCTTCCCGGGTTTCGGCCAGGGCAGCTTCGAAGGCTGCCCGCTGCCGCCCATCTTTCAGATCGGAGATAACCTTGCTCACATATTCAACTCCCGGCGTTTTTTCAACGCTACTCCGGAAGGCCACCAAACCAAACGCGACTTTGTCCGACAGGCCGGAGGTCTCAATGGCATCATAAATTCTGCGAACGGCCTCCCGGGTTCGCTTAATGTAAGGTTTCATGGAAATCGTCGTATCAATGACAAAAACAATGCCCGTTCGCAATTCTGAATTTCCCGGCAGTTCCCAGGATCCCGGGTCAATGGAGGCAACTTCAAGAAACTTGACGCCTTCAAAGAGTTCTACCGTTTGAAATATCGGCATGAGGTAAAACCGTTTTCTCGAAACAGCTTCCTGCCGGGGCTCCATTGCCATAATCGGAAAATTCTCGGGTTTCTTCATGTTGCCCGAAGTGATTGCCGTAAATTTGGAAGCTAACTTGGAAGCCTCATCAGCAGGAGATTGGGAACCGGCAATCTGCTCAAGCGCGTCGAGGCTATTAAAAAATAAAACCGGCTGCCGGCCGACCCTTTCCGTGAATACCAGGGATAAAGATTGACGCCACTCGGATACCAGGCTTCCCTCCACCCAACCGCTTATTTCGCAGCTGGCGGACGGTCCAACTTTCAGCCATTCGTTACCTGCCACCTGGAGTCGTTTATAAACGTAAAAAATGGTAAAAGGCTGCACGCTGGCCTGTACGATGGGAGACGTCTTGTCGGCGGAAACATAAACATTGGCACCGGGGTTGCTGATCACCCGTTGAAACAACGTCTGTTTCCCGGGAAGCAGCAACGGTTTACAATTTTGTGACGCTGCGGGATCAACCCAGATAATGGCCATATATAGCGTTGATATTATAGCTAAAAAAATAGTTTTACGTCGATTGATAAGTCGAATCATTATGGGTTATCCTTTAAATCGCATTATTAATACTTTGCGCAATTTTCGGTTACGTGAAATTAATCGTTCTGGTTTAAGACGTTCGGTGTTCCGCCGGCGGCGGACCGGGGATGTGAAAAAAAGACTTCCAACCTGAATCCGACTGCGGTCAAAAACCCGGGTTTCTATATATAGCTTCAGGTAGAGAATGTTTTTTATATCCAGTGATAAGGCATCTACCAGCTTGTTCGTCCGAAAGCCGCTAATTTTTAAGCATAACATACTATAAGGTATAGGAAAAGTTTAGATTTAAAGAAATTTGATTATTTTGTACATGCTTTCAAACTTGCTTCGAATTTATGAACCTTTTCTTCTACAGCTGCAAGTGCTCGTCGCGCCTCGGCCAGAGAAACAGCAGTAAACCGCACGGCATCTCCAGGACTAATTTGTCCCAACAGCGGAAGATCAGCCGAAATTACAGTGGCGATTTTGCGGTAGCCGCCTGTCACGGTTTCCCCTAAAATAATAATAGGTCTTCCATCCCCCGGGATCTGAACGGAACCGGAAATTACACCTTCGGATATGATGGACGCTTGTATAGCCGGATTTGGTCGAATGACCGCTCCCTCCAGACGGATACCTGTACGATCGGAATCGGATGACATTTTATAGGGTGTGCTCAAAAAAGAAACCCGGCTTTCATCCGGAAAATGGTCATCCTGGGGACCCCAGACAACCCGCAACGACCAGTTATTCGAGTAGACCGGAATCCAGGCGGCAGGAAAGGCGTGAGTGTCTAATCTTGCATATCGGGTCTGGTTCCTTGAAGTCAGGACATCGTTTTTTTTAAGTGCACGGCCCTGAAACCCCCCAAAGCCGGAGGAAAGGTTTGTTGATCTGCTGCCCATAACAGGAGGTACGCTGATTCCGCCGGCCACCGCGATATAAGTACGAAACCCGCTCAATGGTGAGCCAAAAGATAAAATGTCATTTTTTTTTAGAACATGCGAACGCCACATCTCGATGGACTGTTTATTTTGCCGCGGCTGAAGGTTTCCACCGCAAACGGCAACAACAACATCAGCCAGAACCCTGATTGCCGGACCCAGCAGCATTGTCTCCAGACAGGCCTGATCAGGCTGGTTTCCAACCAAAAGATTTGCAATGCGTAACGCAAAGGAATCCAGTGCACCGCTAGGCGCAACACCGTAACGGCCGTAGCCGTACCTGCCGAAATCCTGAATGGAAGTTAGAATGCCCGGAGATAAAATTTCTAAAATCTCTATGTCTGCCATTGACTTGCTTCCTGTGCTGTGATGGCATGAAATTGAACCAGATCTCCCATGACCAATCGGCTCGGCGGCTTCCCAAAAGGATCGAAAAGCTTTACGGGAGTCCAGCCGATAATCTGCCATCCGCCTGGGCTGTCAACCGGATAGATACCGGTTTGTTTTTGAGCAATTCCCACCGAACCTTTAGGGACAAGTGTTCGCGGGGTTTCACGCCGGGGAGTGGCAATGGCATCCGGGACTTCACCAAGATAAGGGTATCCCGGTGTAAAGCCGATCATATACACGCGATAGGCCTGCCCGGTATGAAAACCGATGACCTCTCGGGGAGTGAGGTTGTGATATTGCGCCACCAGCTGGAGATCAGGACCGTGCTCTCCACCGTACACCACCGGAATTTCTACGGTTTGTTGTCGGGGCAACCGGCATTGATCCGGATTGTTCCAAATGCCTTTTATCCCGTTTTTGATCTCATCAAGAGAAATACACAGCGGATCATAGATCACCAGCAAAGATCGATAGCTCGGTACCAGATCAAGGATTCCTTTGAACCGCTGCCGGTCTATGGCGGTGAACAGTTCCTGTACCCTCTGGTTAACGGAAGGACTGATCTCGTCACCCAGTTCAACGAGAAAAGACCGGTCTCCCATCATTCGAAAAATTGGATGGTCGTATAGCATCACTACAAAAACGTTTCCGGCGGTGCGATCTCAACACCCGATGCCTGCAACGTTTCTCTGATCTTTTGGACTAAAGACAGGGCGGATGGATTGTCACCGTGTACACAAATGGTATCCGCGGTCAATTTTATTTCGGAGCCGTCTATACACACCACCCTGCCCTCTTTGACCATTTTCAAAATTTTTTCGGCCACAATTTCACTGTCGTGAATCACCGCACCGGCTTCCTTGCGTGAAACCAGTGAGCCGTCGGAGTTGTAGGCACGGTCGCCAAAAAATTCATAGGCAATACGTATGCCGTGTCTGGCACCGATGGCTCCCAGGTTTTCGCGGTCTGTTCCGGCTAACACAAATAAGATGAGACGGGTATCCACGGCGGCGATGGCCTCGGCGATAGCATCCCAGATGACTGTATTTTTAACGGCCATGGTGTAAAGAGCACCGTGGGGCTTGACATGCTGCAGTTTCACTCCCTGGGCGATGGCAAATGCCTGAAGCGAACCGATCTGGTAAGTCACATAGTCTTTGATTTCTTCCAGGGAAACATCCAGGTTGCGCCGACCGAAACCGATCAGATCAGGAAAACCCGGATGTGCACCGATTGCAACTCCGTTTTTTCTTGCAATGGCAATGGTCTGTCGCATCACAGTGGGATCGCCGGCGTGAAATCCGCAAGCAATGTTGGCTGAGCTTATCAGCGGGATGACGTCTTCGTCCAGCCCAAGTTTATAGTTTCCAAAACTCTCCCCCACATCGGAATTCAAATCAATTTTATTCACTGACATGTTTTACCTCCCCCCAAAAGCCCGGTTCTGGTCCGTTGGTCGCAAGGATAGACCCTAAATTCAGAAAACAACTATTCAACGAGGTCTGTAGCCGATCAATTATAAAAAAAAGATCATAAAAATGACAGAGTGAAGTGACATCCACCTATATTCAATTTTCAATAATCAATTATCCATCGGCGGTGGATCTCGGTTAGGTATGTCACATTTCGCCGCTCAACACAAAATAAAAAAGGGAACAGACGAAAGCCTGTTCCCTTAATGGCATGTAAAAAAAACGGCAAATTATCGTTTCGAAAACTGAAATCGCGCCCGGGCACCTTTTTGGCCGTATTTTTTCCTTTCTTTAACCCTAGGATCACGTTTGATAAAACCGGCTCTTTTCAGTACCAGTCTAAAATCAGGATTGACGCTAACAAGCGCTCGGGTGATGCCGTGCCGAACGGCGTCAGCCTGGCCTGCGATACCGCCGCCGACAACCGTTGCTTTAACGTCATAGGAACCGAATGTATTGGTTATCTTAAACGGCTGAATCATATCCCTACGAATGGTTTCAATCGGAAAATATTCTTCTACCGAACGATTATTGATAACAATTTCACCACTGCCTGGTTTAATCCACGTCCTGGCAATTGCAGTTTTGCGTCTGCCGGTCGCATAAAAAGTGTTTTCTTGCACCATTTAATTCCTCAATATTTCAATATTTTTTGTTATAGTTCGAAAACCTCGGGTTTTTGAGCCTCATGGGGATGCTGGTCGCCAGCGTACACCTTTAATTTATTGTACAGTTTTCTTCCCAGTTTGTTTTTCGGCAACATACCCTTGACGGCAAACCGGATGAGATCCTCCGGGCGTTTTTCCCTGAGTTCTTTTGCCGTCGTCTCCGTAAGACCACCGATGTATCCACTGTGACGATAGTAACGCTTTTGATCTAATTTTTTCCCGGTCAGCTGGATCTTATCTGCATTTATCACGACAATCCAGTCGCCGGTGTCGACATGCGGCGTGTACAAGGGGTTATGTTTACCCTGCAGGCGGGATGCAACAGTGGTGGCCAGACGGCCGAGAATGGCTCCCTGAGCATCAATTAGACCCCACTTGCCTTCGTTATCCGATTTTTTAGCACTGTACGTATATTTTTTCACTCTTTTTGCACTCCTAAATTTAATTAATCCGGTGTATTTAAACAATTCTTCAGGGCTTGTCAAGAAAAAAAATCAGAGAAAAAGTTTCAGCGGAAAATCCCGTTCGAGCAATAGTTCTCCGTCTTCCGTAAATACATACACTGATGCGGTTTGAAACTTTTCAGGAAAATGCAGCTTTCTTGCGGTAAACCTCATGATTTTAAAATTGCTGATACCAAATGAGTTGCCCTGCTGTCTGCCTGTCGGTTTTCCTTCAATCAGAGACATCGCGGGCAAAGCCACCCATTGATTCGGCAAGATTTCTTTCCCTCTTAACACCACAATTGCATGCCCGGAAACATGCTTGGAATCCCGGCTGGTATTTTTAAGTCTAAACTGGACTCTCACCAAATCACTGCCGGACTTGAGGGATACTTTAAATTTGTCAATGGCCACACTCAATCCCGATCCAGGTGGATCATTTTTCGGTTGACCCGGCACTTGTTTGTTTGTTTCGGTTTTCGCCTTTGTCATGACAAACGGGACGGATTGCCAGGCATGGCCTGTATCCCTCTCCGGTTGTCCCGCTAATTCTTCATCGGTTTGCTTTTGCGGCGCGCTGCCCTGTTTTTCAAGTGTCCGCGACTCAGCTACCACCAGCCGGGTCAAGAGAATATCTTTTTCATGGCGCAATTCCCGGTTCTGCTCCTCTACATTTTTAAAATGGGATTCAAGCTGGTTCATTTCACCCAGGATGTTGCGGTTCCATAAAAACAGACCGGCGGCAAAAACAATGCTGACACATAGTAAGAAAAGGGTGAATAACACCATTCCTTTAAAACGCTTCAGAGTTATCGGTTTGCCATGATTGCCGATGAACAGAAGGGTCCAGCGTGTACCCGGGTTGAACGATTTGGCCGTTATAGAAGAACGATCCGTTTGATTTGAGTTTTGATTTTCGTTTACCATACCCACACGTTATCACCTTTTACAGCATTCAGGAACAGGGCGGCGTTGCCTTTGTTTACAGCAATTTCCAAATATCCGCGACTCCCGATAAGTGCCAATGGGGTTTTTGGGCGGACACTGTCATAAGTCTCGGATAAACCGTTAATGACATGGGAACCTATTTTAATCTGAATCTTTTTTTCTTGACCGGCTTGATATATTTCGCTCAGCTTTTTAAAATCGATATTGGTTATCAGATTTCCGAAATCATCCGTGACGACAATCTTTCCGACAAGCTCACCGCTTTCTGAAATGCGGGCATCCAGGTGATCAAGGTGAACCGCATCCCGCAGGTCTATTTCAGTGCCCAGCCCTCTCACATCAATGCCAGCGGATAGATGGGCACCCACCGGAGCAATTATATCCCGGCCGTGAAACGTTCGACTGACAGAAGTTAAAAAATATTTTGAATTCGTTATGCGAATAAGTGAAGTAATTTTCCCTTCGCTGAATAAAAGGGTGAGTACCCCATTATCGGGGGCTATAAAGAATTGATTCTTCATTTCAAGAGCCAGCAAAGACCGCTCGCTGCCGACGCCGGGGTCCACAACAATCAGGTGTACGGTCTCGTCGGGAAAATATTCATACGACGAAAAAATGGTAAAAGCGGCCTGAACGATATCCTGCCTGTCGATCTGGTGGGTGATATCGACAATGGCGGCAGAGGGGTTGATGCTCAAAATTACCCCCTTCATCAGCCCCGCATACTCAGCGCCGGTACCGAAATCCGTCAGCAGTGTGACAATAGACATTTTTTTGTCCGTTCCAAAGTTACGGGTTCAGCGTTCAGGGTTAGCCGGTCTGAAAATCCGCAAACAACTCAATTCTGATACTCTTTGCTACTGAGCATGCGGATAAATGGTTCTGAGCCCTTTAACCTCAGTTTCTTTTTTCGATTTGACCGGCCGCTTTTCAAGCCGGCAGCGAGGTTGAGCCTGGAACCTTTGAACTCCGAACCTTGAACCCTATATCTCTGAACCCCTGAACCCCGAACCCTGAACCTCTGAACCGTTGCTCACGAAAACATCTTCGCCTGAACTTTAAAACCCAGGTGCCTGAAGGACGCCTCGGATGCTTTCCGGCCGGATGATGTCCTCGTAATAAAACCGATTTTCAAAAGGTATGGCTCGACAATATCCACCAGCGTGTCGGACTCTTCCTGAAGCGTTGCCGCAATGGCTTCGATCCCGACCGGACCGCCACGGTAAAACTTAATTACTGTATTCAGGTAACGCCGGTCCAGTTTCGTCAAGCCCTTTTCATCTACCCCTTCGAGTTTCAGGGCAGCGGAAACCGTATCCGTTCGGATAATGCCATCTGCTCTTACCTGGGCGTAGTCTCGGACACGTTTAAGAAGTCGGTTGACAATTCGGGGGGTTCCCCGGGATCGCTGGGCAAGCGTTACGGCCCCTTTATCATCAATTGCAACTCCGAGCAGTGCCGCCGAACGTCTTGTAATTTTCACCAGATCGGACTCGGTGTAAAAATCCAGGCTGCGGAAAATGCCGAAGCGGTCCCGCAAAGGAGCGGAGAGCAGACCGACTCTGGTTGTGGCTCCTACCAGGGCAAATCGTTTCAATTGAAAACGGTGGCTTCGAGCATGCACACCTTTATCGAAAACGAAATCAATAGCAAAATCCTCCATGGCCGGATAGAGAAATTCTTCCACGGATTTGGGCATCCGGTGAATCTCATCGATAAACAGGATATCATTGTTTTCTAAATGCGTGAGCAACCCGATCAAATCGCCCCCTTTCTCCAGAGCCGGACCGGAAGTGATAGTAAGATCACCCCCCATCTCATTGGCAATGATATGGGCCAGGGTCGTTTTCCCAAGGCCCGGTGGCCCGTGCAAAAGAACGTGATCAATGGGTTCGTTCCGCTGCATGGCCGCTTCGATGGCAATCTTGAGCGTTTCCACCACTTTGGTCTGTCCCACATAGTCGCTCAGTTTTCCCGGACGTAAAGATAATATTTCAACATCCTTATCTTCCGGTAAAGGTTCTCCGGTTGCCAGGCCCAGATTGTTGGCGGAATGATTGTCGGATGAATATGAAATAATATCATCGGACATGGTTTATGATTCTCTTATATTTAAAGGATAACATTGGCATAGCTACTAACTCAACCTTTAGGATGAAGGTGACAAATCATTGAATATTTCAGACTGAATATTGAAGATATGCTATTGAATATAAATAACAGAGCAAAACGACTTCCATAAATCTTCAATTTTCATCATTCAATTTCCTTTCGCTTCGGTACACTTCATCAAAAAGCTCTTCAGCAGTCGCTATGGACCTGTTGTTTTTTAATGCCTTGTCAATCATCCGTTGGGCATCGTCAACTCTGTGCCCGAGCTGTTTAATCATAACATCCAGCACCTGTTTTGCAAAGTCCTCGGCAGGGGGAGCTTCCTCGTAACCATCCGAGCGGATCAGAGCGAATTTCCCCATCTTGCCTTCCAAGGTGGCGATTATCTTTTGCGCGGTTCTCCGGCCGATACCTTTTAGCTGTGAGAGTTTGCTGATATCCCCTGATTCTATGGCGGTGGCGACCTCCCGCACTGAAATATTCAATGCTCTTACCGCTTTTAGAGGACCAATGGCTTCCACTGAAATAAAATGTTGGAAAAATTCCTTTTCAACTTCGAGATTGAAACCAATCAAAACAGGTTTTGGTTGGCGCTCGGTTTGCTGAAAAAAAATATAAAGCGAAATTTCCTCTCCGATATTTTTATTTTGTAAAGACTTCATCACAATTGCAGGCAGCAGTACTTCGTATCCAATCTGGTTGGCAAGGACCAATACCCGGTCCTCTTCTTTTTTTAAGATTTTACCTTCTATATAACCAATCATAATGTCTCTTATTATTTACAACTTACTGATAATAATTGCATTATCCCAGAACCCATTATTCCACTATTCCAGCATTCCAACCTTCCAATTGGGCGAAGCCCCTAAGTTCACATCCAGTGTTCGTTTGGATGGTTATGATCGTTGAGGCTGTGGTATCCGGATAGGCTCTCAACGTCTTATCCCATAGCACCACACTCACATTCCGCATTCAAACGCCTCTGTTCTCCGACATCTGCCCTCTGGCTTCTGCCCCATGCCGCTATGCCTTAAGCCCTGCGCCCATTGGAAGCGATACTTGTGTGGTAACGGTAAAAGCCGATAAGTGCCAATCCGACTGCATCGGATGCATGATAAGGCCTTATGGGGGTTTTATGGTTCAATCGACGACGAACGGCTTCTTCCAGTTGCATTTTACTGGCATTTCCGTTTCCGGTTAAAACCTGTTTAGCTTCACGCACGGGAATTTCTACCGATGATACACCTGCACGACATCCGGCAAGCATCACGACACCTGCCACCTGCCCCAGCGTTATCCCAGACTTAGGATATTTAGTCAGTGAAAATACATCCTCCACCACCATTAAGTCAGGTTTCTCATCTTTTAAGATTTGAAGAAGTTTTGAAAAGATATGATCGAGGCGGTTTGGCAAAGAATTGTTTTTGGAGGTATTGATACTGCCAAAGGAGTAGCCTTCGAACTTTAAGCCGTTTCCTCGAACGATTCCGACACCGGTTGCTGCAAGACCGGGATCTATACCGATGATTGTTATCATCCTAGTTTCAAATCACGCTCAACCCTAGAATCAGCGACCCCCCAGCAGAGTTGGAGGTATGAGAATGGCCCCTGAAAGGGGCCGGGGCCACCTCTGCTGGGGGTCGTTGATTTTTATATCAATTCATAAGCCATCAGCATCAATCAGAAGAGTTGCACCTTTGAAGCATGCCCTCGCGGTAACGGTAGAACCTTTTAAATTCTCATCCCGACAGGCCGGGGTGGCTTATGAATTGAGTTAGGGTAAGTAAATTGTTACTTTTATCTTAGGTCCCTCACTTTATCTTTGGCGATCTTTGCTTCGTTGGATTTCGGATACTTTTTAATGAGCTCTTCTAAAATCAAACGGGAATTGGATTTGTCCCCTAAATTAAAAAAGGCAAACCCTTGTTTCAGAAGAGATGCCGGCACCTTATTACCCTTGGGATACTTTTCGATCACTTTCTGATATTCGAGAATGGCTTTTTCATACCATTTATCGCGATAATAGATTTCACCTATCCAGAACTGAGCATTATCGGCCCGCTCGGATTTGGGAAACCGTTGAATGAGTTCCTGAAATTTCTTTCTGGCGGCATCGGAATCCCCCTGATCGAAAGCCTGTTTTCCCATCCGGTAGATCTCATCCTCCAGAAGTTCCTGTTTGGTCCGGCCGGCAGGTGCGGGCACTATTTTTGCGGTGGATTTTTCGGCAGGCTTCTCAGTCGGCGAAAATTGCTTGGATGGCTCGAAGTTTAAATACTGTTCAATTCGATAGATGCGATTATCATTGGATTTTGTGGCTTTTGCCAGTTTGTCGATCTGCTCCTCTTTGGCTTTCACGGATTCCGCATCAACTTGTGTCTGTCGATTTAAAAGATATTCAATTTCTTCGATTCTACCGGTTAATGCTCTCATTTCGCTATTGAGCGAATCCATTTCTGCCCGCAACGAGGCGGCCTGATGCCGCAGGGCTTGCTCTTCATCCTCGCGGTTTGCCAGACCGGATTTTATCATTTTGCTGCTTTTTTTGGCCTCTGCGTTGCGAATTTCGAGTTCATTGAGGCGTGTGTCGAGCGAAGTAAGCTCACTTTGGGACACACAGCCGGATAAAAACAAAATACACATCAGACTGATTAGTAGGGTTGATTTCATGGTAGTCACTACTTAGACCCTCATTGGGTTTTATCTGATAACGTGTTGAAAAAGAATGAAAGTTTCAGCCCGCCCTGGTGTAATATGACAGATTTTTACGGTTCACTGGAGGACTTGCTAACCATGTCATATCTTCCAGATTCATACAAATTCAGGTCTGCAATTAATAGACAAAATATTCCGAACGCAGAACACTCAAAAACTGGTTTCTTCACCAAATCACGGTCTGTCAATCAATCATGCCAGGCATAATCCGAATCGGCGGCAAGTGCCGATCAGGCCTGCCCCTGCCGCCATTTCAAATAATCCGGGACTGTCGACCACAATTATACATTCACTTGCAGTCTATCAAAGCGGTGTCTCGAAAAAGCTGGAATCGCCGAGTTAATTAACTACAAAGTGATCACGTCTATTTTTTGCCCAGGCTTCTTCATTACGTCTGGGATCAACAGGCCGTTCTTCGCCATAGCTGATCGTAGTTAACCGGGAAGCATCAATGCCTAAATCCACCAAAAATGCTTTGGCACTCTCTGCACGCCGATCACCCAGTGCAAGGTTGTACTCATTGGTACCGCGGTCATCACAATGGCCTCCGATAGTCACCGTCGCATCGGGATTCTCGCGAAGCCATTCGGCCTTTCGCAGCAGATTATCCTGCGCGGCGGGTGTCAGGGTCGATTTATCAAACTCGAAATAAATATCTTCCTGCATAACCACATCCGGCGTCTTGGGCGCCGGCGCAACCACCGGTTCCTCTTTCACGACGACTTCTTCTTTCACCTCTTCCTGTACAACAGGTTCCGGTGTTGCATCGACCAGCTTCTTTTGGCATGAAACGGTAAACATCAATCCAGGAATTACAAACAACATTGCCCAATAAATCCATTTCTTCTTTTGCATTTTTTCCTCCTTTCACATTCGGAAACACTTCAGTTGTTGAAATCGTTCATAGACCATTTTGGGTTAGTCTGCTCACCTTTCAGCACAAGCAAGCGACGCTGATCGGTACCAGATGCAGTCATTACATATATTCGAGAAGGTCCCTCACGGGTTGTACTGAAGACAATAAGACTCCCGTCGGGCGACCATGATGGTGCTTCGTTATCACCTGATTCGTAAGTTAATTGGAATGGCTGTCGACCTTCGATATCAATCACAAAAATATTATGTCGATTGTTTTGAAATGATGTATATGAAATTTTATCACCTCGGGGGGACCAACTTGGCTGAGTATTGTAATTGCCCTCGTAGGTTAATCGCATTACCTTGCCGGAGACCCTATCCTGTATGTAAACTTGGGGGTTTCCCGATCGATTGGAAACAAAAGCAAATTTCTCGCCGTCCGGCGACCAGGAAGGAGATATATCGCTACCTCGCATTTTTGTTAATCTTTTAATAATTTTACCCGATCCAGTCAATAGATAAATTTCCTGATCACCTGAAAAAGAAAGTGTTGCCGCCAACTCAAATTTTCCGGGAACCCATGCCGGCGTTATGTTGAGGCCTTTTTTGGCAATAGATATTTCCTGCATTTCAGCCAGGTTTTTAATAAATAGATCGGGTTTGCCCTGTTTATAGGATGTATAGGCCAGATATCGTCCGTTGGAAGACCACGCCGGAAACAAAGTAATTGCATGATTGCGAGTCACTTGCTGTGGATTATAACCATCAAACTCGCAACTGTAAATCTCTTTATTGCCGGAACCGGTGGAAACAAATGCAATTTTGCTGGCAAACACACCTCTGCTGCCTGTTAGATACTGAATTACTTCACTGCAAAACCGATGTATTATCCTGCGTTGATCGGCCGTTTTACCGGAATATTTTTTACCCAGTATACGCCGCCCATTGAACGTATCAAAAAGGCGAAGTTCCATCGAGATTTTTCCATTGTTTTCTTCGTAAAGACCTGTAATCAGTAGTTCTGCACCAATAACGGTCCAGTTTGCAAAATTGATCTGGGGAGTCAGAATTCCGTCGGATTGAGGGTCGAAAAGAAATGCCCGGCGATCAAGTATTTTAAAATATCCGGTAAATTCAAGGCTGGCAGAAAGCAAGTCGGCTGATGATTCTGACGACTGCGCTCCTTTCACTGTTGCGCTTTCATTTTTGAACAACGGAATCGCCAGCGGAATTTTCCTTAAAAAGGGTTTGCTGATGTCTATATAATCATACTGATCGCCGCCGTTTTGGGCAAAACTCGATCCGGATGTAATCAAAATCAAACCAATGGTTATAAATGCAACGCTTTTGAGACAACGAAAGATCATTCCAATATTCCTGCTTTTTATTCATAGGTTGAGCGGCTCAACGTTCACGTCCGCCCT
>JAJRVC010000144.1 GCA_024277475.1 Deltaproteobacteria bacterium | reverse complement strand
TTCTGCACCGCCATCAGCCATCCAGGACCGCCATCGTTGCTCTAGGTAATAAACATCCCAACCTGGCGCTACGATTCTTGCATCGTGATATGCGTCTGGATTTATACGAATCGAGCTTGTCGCCTGTTTGGCTTCTTTAATAATGCGTCGGTTTGAAAACTTGATTATATCTGTATCGACCATTGATACACTGTAATCGGGGAGGTGGTCATTTTTCACCAAGTCACGAACAAGATATCGAAAGTGTTTTAGGGGACTATTTGAACCGCATTTTTTCTTGAGTAATTGGAGGTTGATCTTCCACTCCAATTGGCCTCCACAATGTTTTCGGGCTATTTCATATATGCGGCGCTCTAACGGCTTACGGAGGCGGAAATAGTCGCGATGCAGAGTTAAAACCTCTTGAGCGTCGATTGCATTAAAAACCCAGTCCGAGAGTTTTAAGCGTAATTCTGAAATGCGTTTTGTCTTTTTATCACGAATGAGGGTGGCACTTTCAAGCAGCCCAAATCGTTCCACCTGTTCAATTCCACCTGTTTTTATGCTTGTTTTTATCCGTGTACCACTGAGCCGATCCAAGGCTTCTTCCAGTAGATCGTAATTATACCCCCCAGTATGCCTGTTGGTGAAAATCAACAAACTACGGGCGCTTATAGTGATCACTTGACCAACTTTTTTCCCGTCATTTTTAGCCGCTATAAGCTGGCTTATCGCATAAATTAGGATGTCTTTGTCGTAGATAGTTGCCAAGCCTTTTACGCTTGGAATTACTTCTAGAGTGTTTTCGCCATGTTCATATTTCCTAATTTGTAAATCCGGCTTTTTCGATAATGAAAAAAATGGGTGCTCCATTGAGGCCATATCATCTTTGAGCACTGCATCAGCAATGTCGCAAACAAATAACTCTTGCTGCGGATGCCTGTCCGGAAGCAGGGGATGGTGATTCGGTATATCAGTGACCATAAAGTCATATTCGGTATATCAGTGACCGCTGTCAATACTTCGTTATATTGGTGACCGAACCACTGTGATATAATAAGCACCGTTCGGTATATCAGTGACCCCCTTGTGAGTTCGGTATATCAGTGACCTTTTCTCGTATATCAGTGACCAAAGTTCGGTATATCAGTGACCATGTGGATAATTTTTCTTTTATAACTCAATAAGTTAAGCGCACTCATTCGCCCCTTAACACGATTCTAACACATATATAACACTACAACCATTGTGGATAACTCCGAAATTTAACAACATATCAAAGTACTGCACACCCAAAAAAGGAGTTCGGCTATGCCTCACAAGCTATACGTTACAGCCCATAGGGCTGATAAAAGGAATCGGCCTTTGGCCGATACTCTCATTTTTAGCATTTGGCACAGTCATAATTTCAATTGATAAGCCAGAGCTTATTGAAACGCTCAATGGCTCTAGAAGGATAAAAATTGAGTTTTGCGCCCTTCAGGAGCCTTTTCGTAGCTTTTGCGATGTTGGGGCGTTTAAGGGTGTAAAAGACGCTGTATCAGGCTTAGATTTAACGATATACGGTGTTAAAAGGTTGTTGAGGTTGGATTACACCATTGCAGAAAAAGGATTAACCATTGGACGCATTTTTTAGAATGGCAACCCTACCCGGGTTATGCCCGTCCGCCTGACAGAGCTATCTGCCGCGGAAAAATCCTACAATGTGATGGATGATGCCCGCCAGGCTCGCTTGCGGTATATGTCAGCCGGGCAAAATCTCTAGAACCGCCTCAATTCCCAAAGCCATGGGCCACTGGTCGATAATGACAGGGGAGGGGGCAATGAATTTAAAGCTCTTTTCAATCAGTTTTGATTTTTCATAAACGGCTTTGGCCTGTTTGGTGAATGCCGTGCCATGGTCATCCAATGGTTTGCCTTCCAGCTGGTATGCGGCCTGGTGGACCATTTCATGGAGCAGCAGACGGCTTAAAAATGCAAATGTTACATCGGCAATCTTTTGTGCATCTTCCAGGCTGGACGAGGAGGCTATTTCAAAAGCTTTTTCTACCTGGTGACAGACTTCCATGAATATTATCCGGTCGTGCTGGCTATCGTGAAACGCCAGCATTCCGGGTTCGGTAGGGTGACGACCATCCCGCCCCATGGAAAAGTCCTGATATTCTATGGCCAGGGGCTTGCCGGTTATCTGGGTATTGGTATTTGTGGTACGGGTTGTCTGGCCGCTGTTGCCGGTATCATCGCTGAATATGCTGGTCGGTGCATTTGGCGAGCTCATGGAAATGCTGCTTGAGGTGGTGGAATACGATAGGGTATAATTGCCCAGTAATTCGGAAACGAGCTGGCCGGTATAGTGATCCCGCACGCCAAAGAAGCTTTTGACTTCTGTGGCGGTAAAAAAGGCTTTCCAGTTCTCGGGATATATGGCTTCCAGATCGGCTACGCTTTGGAGGAAAAACCACAATCTCACCCCCGCATCTCGGTGGGTGCGAAGGGCACTGACAAAGCGCTGGAAATGGCCCAGCGCCAGAAATTCATCAAGGATAAAAAGCACCGGAATTTTTGGCCACTCCGGGGTTGATACCATTGCCTCCAGGGCAATGGTCATAATCGCCTTGATAAAATGGCTGTAGGCTTCGAGGCGGTGAAACGGCACGGTGATATAGACGGTGACGGTTTCGTTTTTCATGTCAGTAAAATTGAAATCGCTTTTGCTGGTTACAGCTGTTGGCATGCGTTCATTTTCCGCAACACGTTTTACAAATTCCCTGAATTGATCAGAGGGGAGGGCGGTTATGCGCCGGACTTCGCCCATGGTGGAATCCTGCTGGAACGAGACCAGATAAATTAACGCTGCCAGAAAGCCGCGAGCCTCGTTTTCGTAAAATGCGCCGTCGCCGGTGGCTTCAGAAGGAAACACCACCTGGGCCAGCTCGATTGCATCATCCATGGAATTGATGGCATCGAGGGGATTGAAACAATCGGAATCCGCTTCAAAGGGAGCCAGCCGATAAACCTTGCCTATTTGCGAGCGATAGAATGATGTGGCCTTGTACAATTCGCCCTTGGGGTCGAAGACAAAACAGGAGCCTTCATAATACATCAGGTTTGGAATTATCTGCACCGATGATTTACCCGCCCCGGTCGGGGCAATGGTCATCAAATGGCTTGGACCATGCCAGTAGAGCCAGTTTTTGGGCAAGGGTCTGCTAATTGATGGTGGTTTGGGGCGTGCGACCATGAGGTGAGTTCTTTCGGGTTACGGATTAAAACAACGAAAGCTGTTCTGGTTTGGTAAAATAACCACGGCGGGCTTTGAATGCTTTCACTTCCAGCAAGGCCTGTTCGGCTTCTGAGCGGCTTTTGAACCAGTCAAGACGGCTATGGCCGCGTGTGCCAATGCGTCCCCATTCCCTCGTGAGGGTCCATTCACCAAAAAGATTGGGCAAAATGGACAGGTGGTAAAACCGGAACATGTTTTTGCGCGGCAGACGCTTTTCGAGATTCGAGATTAAAGCTGAGCATGGGGAATTCTAGCTCAGGAAAGGCACGGATAAAAGCAGGCGAACGATATTTCCCATGGTTTTCGGATGACCGGCAAAAACGGAGTAGTCAGTTGTAGAACGCTATGCTTTCCGCCCTCCCCTATATATGATAATGTCCTTTATCTTATATATAAATTCGCTTATCATTTGGGCCATGAACCAACTCACAATTCGAAGTATGGAAGACGCCGACCGTCTAATGGACCGCATCCGTCTTTCAGCGGTGCGAGCCCGTGATCATCTGGTCGCACATACTGACAATCCACTCGACATGTTCAAACGCATGAAATTCGACCCAATCGGGTTCCATCCAATAGACGATCGTCCACTCAATCTTGTTGAACAAATCAACCAGACCTGGACCTATTCCGTTGCCATTGTTGCAGCGCGACAGCTTTTGGCGTGGCATCCAGACGCCGGTGGTTTCCACCTCGCACCAGGGGCACATGCGTCATTGGACCTCGATATCATGAGCGATGCGGAAGGCCTC
>JAJRVC010000143.1 GCA_024277475.1 Deltaproteobacteria bacterium | reverse complement strand
GGACAGTTTATACATTTTTTATTCATTTGATGCCATCACCATCACAAATACAACTCATCATTATCAACCACGGGCTCCAGCAGGTTGCCGTTTTTGTCCCAGCGGGGGCCGAAGAGTTTGACAGCCCGGTACATCTGCTTGGCCTTTTTCTTTGGTGTCTTGTCGGCCAGCATGGCCTGGTAGAACATCTTGTGGACCTTTTTCCAGGGGCGTGTGCGCTCCTGGCAGGCGACATCGTGCAGGACGCTTGCCCGGCGGTACTTTCCGGCAAAGGGGCTGCCCACCAGGGACCAGAGGAACCGGGGGATGCTGGCGCCGTCAACGATTGAGCCTGCCGGGGCTACCCAGGTAACGCCCTTTTTGTCGATAAAGGAGAAATCCTTTCGCAGTTTCATGGTCCGTCCGTCGGGGAGCCATTTTACTATTACGTTGCTTTTGAATTTGGGTTTCATTTTAACAGGTCTGCTTTTGACTCTTTAATTATCTACCTTCAATTTGTTTTTCAAGCCAAAGAGGATCGCGCCGGATCGGCAGTATTGCGACAACTATAGCAATTTCATCCTTAATTTCATAATAAACAGCGTAAGGGAATCTTTTTGACAACATACGATAAACGCCATTCTCTCTAATATGAATTCCTGCAAAGATCGAAAGTGATTCAATATCAGCTATCAAACTATCCCAGAAATAATCTCCGACACCTGTTTCTCTGCTCTCATAAAAAGCGAATCCACTATCTAATCACGAATTATGCCTTGCCTTCAACTTTTGCAGAGTAATAAATTCTGCAGTACCATCTGCAATTCTTTTCTTTCTTTCTCCTATGACATCGTAATGCCAAGCCGGTGTTTTCACCTCGTCTCTATCGCGCAATAATGCATCCCAAAGAGTTTCCATTGCCTGGAGCCGTTCGATTGCGTTCATTTTTTCAATAGCGAGAGTGTTCATAGCATATTCTCCCTTGTGAACGAATTAAATCTAAAAAATTTCCGCAACCGTCATCTTTATATTACCATGCATCACCATTTTACTCTCCAGAAAATCTTAGTGCACAGAGGGGTCAAGTCCGCCGTTGACTTTTGTTTTCAAGGAGGACGCCAATGTTATTCGTGCAAGATCAGGATGGCCATTACCGTCCTGCCCCTGAAAAGCTGGTTTTGACTGAGGCAAACAGGCTCAGCGGATACCCGGTTGCGACGCGGAACCGTGATTGCATCTTCAGAGAGATGTTCAGAGGTTCAATCAATAAAGCAACAGTCCATCCCCGGGAAGTGATCAAGGATGCCCTGCAGCTCAATGCGGCGGCGATTATCATTGCTCATAACCATCCATCAGGTGAATCCAGGCCAAGCGACCAGGATATTGAGCTGACAAATAAGCTCAAAGATATTCTGCAAGTTATTGATGTTCGCGTGCTGGATCATCTGGTGACTGGTGATGAGGTGGCCGCTTTTTCCGATCTCGGGCTTTTGCAGACAAAATAAAAAGAATCCCCAGACCAGGGGGCAGACCTGCCCCTGACAGGGGAGCTGTGTCTTGTCCCCATTTTTCATGATTACAAAAAATAAGGAGACAAGACCATGACAGCACCAGCACCTTTAACCAATGACCAGATTACAACTGCTGCCGGGACCATTGCCGACCATGTTGGCGCAATGAAGGTGATTGAAATGACCCCGGACGAGCGGGGCATTTATGCCCGGGCCGCACACGGACTGGTTTTCAGTGAACCTGAAAATGCGCCTGTGCAACCGGATCAGTTACTTTCCGAGCGGCGCTATGATGATAAGGGACATGACCTGTGGACAACCTTTAACGTGGTCCAGGAAAATGTCATGCGCGGCGGGCTTAAAGGAGTAAAACAAACTGATGACTGCAGGTCGCGGAGAACAACGACCCGACCAGTCAAGACAATTGATCGAAATATTAAACTGAACCAGGCCCTCTGGTACCTGACCGAAAAGATGGCCGAACTGAAAGGAACAAAGACCGACTTTGCTGCTGCATCAGCCTGATCTGTTTTTTGATCCACTAACCGTAGCCGTCTCCTTCGGGGGACGGCTTTTTTACATTTTTTATTGTATCCCGTAAAGATACAGGTTACAATAGAGCATGATTAAAAGCTTTCGGCATAAAGGCCTGGAAAAATTTTATGCAACCGGCAGTAAAGCTGGTATCCAGGCCAAGCATGTGCCTAAATTGAGAAGAATACTTGGTCTGTTAGACGCTGCAACAAAAGCTGAAGATGTCAATCTACCCGGGTTCAGGCTGCATCCTTTAACCGGCAGACAAAAAGGGTTTTACTCGATTTGGGTTAACGGTAACTGGCGTGTTGTTTTTCGATTTATTGGTGAAGATGTCGAGTTGGTTGATTATCTGGATTACCATTAAGAGGTGACAATATGAGTGCGATGTATAACCCTCCCCATCCTGGAGAAATAATAAAAGAAGATGTCCTGCGGGCTGAAGATATCAACGTGACTGAGGCTGCAAAACAGCTTGGTGTTTCCCGCGTTACATTGTCTCGGTTACTAAATGGGAAAACGGGCATTTCGGTCGATATGGCTCTACGGCTTTCCCAGTGGCTTGGAACAACACCTGAAGTCTGGCTGCGGATGCAGGATGCCTGCGATCTTTGGCAGGCCCGGAAATCCAAACAGATTAAAATAAAACCACTTCAAAACCGCCAAACTGTTCATCCCGCATCTAATTGAAGCGTTAACGCATTCCTGAGGGATCTCTCTTTTCTTGCACTATTTTTGAGATATGATATCATATCATATAGTATGGTATGACTTGCTACGGTATAATTTTATACGGAATGACAGTATGAGTATTGTGTTATTTGGAGGCGAGAAAGGCGGCACCGGCAAAACCACCCTGGCAACCAATATGGCGGCCATGTTGGGACTGGCGGGAAAAGATGTCTTACTGCTGGACACCGACCGTCAGGGAACTGCATCCTTTTGGGCCACAGTTCGAGAAGAGACCGAAGTGGAACCGAGGATCGCCTGTGTACAGAAATTCGGCAAGGGGCTGGCAACACAGGTGCGTGACCTGGCTGACCGGTATGATGAAATAGTTATTGATGCCGGTGGGCGCGATTCCATGGAACTGCGTTATGCTCTCGGTGTGTCCGACCGTGCCTATATCCCGGTGCAGCCGTTCCAGTTTGATATCTGGACAATCCGGCAAATGGATGAACTGGTGGAGATGGCCCAGGGCTTAAATGATGACTTAAGTGCGTTTATTGTCCTGAACCGGGTATCCTCTAACCCATCTGTTCGTGAAGATCAGGAGACGCGGGATTTTTTCAAGCGAGAAGATTTTCAACACCTGGCCCTGG
>JAJRVC010000142.1 GCA_024277475.1 Deltaproteobacteria bacterium | reverse complement strand
GTAATTTCCTACCGGGGTGTATGCATTAAAAGACACCCCAGACGGCGGTTTCATGCAGACCGCTGCCTAATCAGTTGGAAGATGTCCATGGCCCTTGAGGTTCGTGGTATTGCGGTACCCCGTTCCCTGGGTTATTTCGTCATAAATAACGTCAGCTGTTTTATTGCGGAACTTTTGGTTGACCGATGCCATCTTAACACCTATCTGTCCTCCTTGTCCGACGAGCACGTCAAACGCCGGGCCCTGAAAAAGCTTGCGCTGTGGTTAAAAAACTTTCATGATACCAATGTTTGGCAAAGAGATTTCAAATCCAGTAACATTTTATGTCAAAATGGGAAATATTTTATGGTGGATCTTGACGGCATTCGAATCCGGCGTCTGAGCAGACAAAATAAAATTTACAACCTGGCCCAGATCAATGCCTCGGTGAGCAACGCCATTACGCTCAAAGACCGTCTGCGTTTTTATCGTTACTATGCAGCAGGCTCCAGACAGACGAGGCAGCAGCGACGCGTTGTTTACCGAAAAGTCTGGAACATTACCAGGACTAAAAACACCGTCCTTCATGATTTAAATCTTGATGAATTTGAGTTATGAAACCGTCTCAATAATTTTTGGATATACAAAGGTTTATTGTGATCTTTTTAGTACTCCATCCGCTCGCGGTGGGGCAAGCATGCGGAAGGGGGCCTGGGGGGAAACCACGTGGCCCCAATGTAAGATCAGTTTTTAATCAGTTTTAAACTACCGAACGATTTCATGCACAGAATTATCCTTTTCGGGAAATCAAAGCGGCGTACCCGCACAACCTTTCATTTGGCAAGGGCTTTTAAAGAATGCGGGAACACGGTCCTCTGGTTGAATCCCGCCAAAATTCACCGCCGCCGAAAGAATGAGAGCGATCGATGGATTCTCAATAAGATAAAAGCCTTTGATCCGGACATCATTTTTGTATATTCTAAGGACATACCCATTGGTGTATTACAAAAAATAGCCGGCGGCCCTATAAAAACCATGCTGTATTATGAAGATATGTCACGGGAAGTCTCGACTTCCCTGGTTCAAATGGGAATGCTGGTAGATTTTTTCCTGGTGACCAACAAGGGCATGCTGGAGGATTATAAAGAAGCGGGTATTGCCCATCCTATCTATTTTATCGGTGCCTGCGACCGCCATGATCACCGTATGCGACGTGCCCTATTGCCAGTCTGGAAATCAGATATTGCCTTTATCGGTCAGGCCAGGGCGAATGAATCCAGGGTTGAGCTTACCCGCAAACTTGCTGAAAGATTCAATGTTAAGGTATACGGAAAAAACTGGCAAACCTTCGGGATTAAACCGACATTGAAAACCGTGACGCCTCGAAGTTATGCGCTGATTTGTCGGGGGGCGAAAATCATGCTTGGTGCCGATATCACTGATGAGGTGGAAGGCTATTGGTCCAACCGTCTCTGGTTGACCCTGGGCTGCGGCGGATTTTTCCTGACCGCTTATGTTCGCGGAATCGAAAAATATTTTGAAAACAAGCAGCACCTGGTATGGTATCACAGCGAGGCCGAATGTCTGAGTCTGGCAGAGGAATATCTGTCCAAGCCGGATATAAGGCGCAAGATCGCTCGACAGGGTTATCTCAGGGTCCATGAACGTCATACATTTCATCATTTTGTTCAGCGGGCAATTTCTCTGTGTACCCGGGAAGATCTCAAGTCGAAAACGGGGAAGTGATGGGAAATACAAAATTCGGATTTTAAATGTTTTTATGCCTGGCCTCAATGCCAACTCACGTCGAGATTCTCTTTCCCAAGGCCTATCTCAAAGCTGATGATTCACCCCGTCGTTTTGGTGCGTTTTCCAGGTTAATTTTGCTGCCATTGTCAGCTCCGCAAAGGAGGACATGAAAGCAATTAGAAATCCGCGCCATCCATCGAGGAAGCCCAAACGAAAAATGAAATCCTTAGTAAATCGAACGGGCGGGCGAAGCAACAAATGAAAAACCGGCGCGCGCACCTGTTTATCGTATTTATCTTCGGCCTTCCAGGACGAATAGCGGTTAATTTTATCTACCCAGATTGTTATACTGGAAACGCTGTCATGTTCGAGACGCCCCTTGAGCACACCCGTATTTTCCATCTTAATCTCGGCGTGAACGCGCTTTTTGTCATAGCAGCCAAGATCTTTACGAAAGAGCCGAAGCACGCTGTCATGGCCCCAACCTGAGTATTTAACACGTTTGCCCAGCAGGTAATTGTTGCGAAAGATCCAGTAGCCGTCCCTGGGCGGGTCTTGATGTAATAACGTGCGAATTTCATCGCAAAGTCTTTTTGAAACTTTTTCATCACAATCCACCAGCAAGACCCATTCATGGCCGGCCTGGGGGATTACCCAGTTTTTCTGGGCCGCGGAGTTAATGTATTCGTGCTGAAGTATGCGATGGGTGTATTTTTTGGCAATTTCAAGGGTACGGTCGGTGCTGAATGAGTCCACCAACAAGATTTCATCCGCCCAGGCCACGCTTTTTAGGCATCTTTCAATATTTTTCTCTTCATTATAACTCGGTATAATTACCGTGAGTTTTTGGCGGCTTTCGGTTTCGTCGCTCATTGAAATACGGCTCCATTGCCTTTCTTAAATATTGACAATCTCGTAAAAGGTCGAAATTCTCGATTTTCGATCTCATAACTGATCGAAATTATGAAGTGTAAAATTTTATTTTTGTGTTTTTTGTGCCTTTTGGCGGCCAAATCAAATATTGGTTTTTAAATTGTTTATTTCATTCGCCGCCGGCGGGCGCCAGGGTGAAATCCGAGCAAACCGTATTTGAAGGTACATCGTTCCAGCCATGTCGGTTTAACCCGGTGAAGAAAGTATCTATCAATCAGCTGCAGCAGGAATTATCGTTTAGTTTTCGGTCCATAGTGCTTCATAACAACTGAGCACTCTTTTGACATAACGGTCGGGGTTGAGAATATTTTCCGCATATTGCCGGGCAGCATGGGAACACTGTTGTCTAAAGTCCTGCTCCCTTGCCATGGTGAGTATGCCGCCGACAAGATCAGCCGTCCGGTCTTCAACGAGGATTCCGGTTTTTCCATCTTCGATGAGCTCGGGTAAAATTCCTTTCCTGGATGCAATTACCGGTTTACCGCAGGCCAGCGCCTCTCTGACCGCCCGGCAGGAGCCGTCACTGCCGGGGGTCAAAAAGACCTTAAAGTCAAAAAGGTTTAATACGTCCCCGTAGTCATCTTTGCGATATCCGGTAAAAATCACATTTTTTTCCAGCCCCCGCTGTTTCACCGGCCGGCGGGCGAGGGTATCAATATGGGTGCCACGTCCCACAATCAAAAACTTGAAGTGGGGTATTTTTCTGACGACCTCTTCAATGGCGTTCAACAGCAAGTCAAATTTTCTATGTTTTTGGACCCGGGCCACAATACCGCTCACCGGATCATCAGTTTTAAGTCCAAACTCCTTCAGTAGTTTCTCGCTTTTGGCAAGCGGGCGAAAGCGACCCAGATCAACGGGAATGTCAACCTGTTCAATAATCTTATCAGGATAGATTTCAGAAAGTTTTTTTTTGACCCCCACGGAGGCCGTCATAATTCTTGCCGTCCTGGAAAAAACAAACCGCTGTCGATAGTTCAGCAGAACCGGTTCACCCTCATAACAGGTTCTAATCAGGCGTTCCCCGAAACCTGCCAGAACAGCTGTCAGGGCATCGTTGTCCTGATGACTGTGAATCAAGCTGATACCCTTGCGGGCAGCAAGTTTTCTCAATGAATAAATGTCGGGAATCATTCTCCAGTTAAGGTGTTTGTTGAGGAAAATCCCATCCAAACACGCAATGTTCCGTTCACAAGCCTTGTTTAACAGGTGGTTTTGCAAAGCCCGGCGGCCACCGCACGCAAAAAGGACGTTGACCCCGGCACGGGCCTTCAACCAGGATACCAGATTCAGGGCATGGTCCGCTGGTCCGGTCCATTTGTGATTACTGTAAAGATGTAAAATTTTTTTTACGGTCATCTTATTTAACAAGTTAGTTCGCTTCGCTCACAATTCCGTTATTCCATTTTCGGGGCAAATTCGGAAACCTCCCAAAACCCCCTATATTCTCAGTAGATTATAGAAATCCCGAGACATCTAGTTACTTCCTAAACAGGTGATGATCCGGCGGCATGCCTTTTCGGTGCCTCCACGGCGTACTTCGATAAATTGAAGGGCCGCATTGATCACCTCTTTGCGGGAGGGTCGGCCGGCCAGATCTTTTAACAGCAAATCCGCAACTTGTTTCCAATTCCCCGCCACCCTGAGCAGGCCGGACTCAACGATCTCTTGACCCACCCAGGCAAAGTTATCCCACCAGGGTCCGATAATGGGAATAACCCCACTGACGAGCGCTTCCAGAAAATTTTGGCCGCCCAGAGGCGCCAGGCTGCCGCCGACAAATGCGGATTCGGCGAGCTGATAGGCCGGCAGCAATTCCCCAAAAGTGTCCCAGAGTATAACATCGCCGGCGGATACCCGACCTTCTGTTTTGGACCGCAAGGTGTATCCATTTCCCGTTTGACGCAGCAGTTTCTGCCAGTATGGTATGCGATGCATATGCCTTGGGAATAAACCGATGATAGTCTGTGGACGGATGCGAAGGACATTTTGAATAATATTTTTTACCAGGATCTCTTCCTCACGCCTGACAGAAGCCAGCACGATAAATGGATTGTCGACCGGTAGAATGGCTTTGAGCTTGTTTTTATCACTGCCCCGTGATGTTTTAGCAGCAATGCGGTCAAATTTTATATTGGACATGACCTCAACTCCGGCTTTGCCAAACAGCCGGCTGAAGCGATGGGCATCAGCTTGGGAAATCGCTAAAACTTCATGCGGTCTGAGTTTTTGCCAGAGGGAAGGCCATAAAAGATACCTCTTCAGGCTCTTTTCGGTTATCCTGCCGTTGACAATGAGGATCTTGCAGCGGTATTTTTTAAGGGATCGTAAAAGACCGGGCCAGATTTCCGTTTCCAAAAGCACCATGACTTTCGGGTGGACATTGACGACGGCCTTTTGCATGATGGCAGGTTTGTCAAAGGGAAAATAACTCAATTGCGGCTGAATTTGCTCGTTATTTGATTGTTGGACCGGCAAATTTTGCGTAAGAATTCCCATTCCCTGACTGGTGTTGGATGTTACCAGGATTTTTAGCGGTTTGGCGGTTCTAAGGTTTCTGATTAATTCCAGCGCCAGATAGGCTTCTCCCACAGAGGCAGCCTGGATCCAGAGGTCTGCCGCCGACAAGCCGGTTTTAAGTGTGCGCTGCATAAATCCTTCGGCCAGACGATGATTCCGTCGAAGCCAGGGCAGGGCACAACTCCAACTCAGATTATAAAGCCGGAGTGCGAATTTTTGTGTCAAATTAAAAGACATACGAATTTGTTATCTCATGAACCGTAATATTTTTCAACCGGATGAAGCCGGATTCAAATGGCTTTATCGTATTTTTTGCTTGATATCCTCTGATTCCTGCAATAAGTAGAGTTATTCTTTGATGAGAAGCATCTTATCAGCGCATGATCCCCCCAAATTCATTTTTTCACGGTTTTTTCAGAGAATCCGCAAAAGGAGATCGTTATGGCAATCAGTCAGGAGCTTTTGGATATTTTAGCCTGTCCGAAGTGCAAGGGCGATATTCATCAAAATGACAGCAAAGATGGTCTGATTTGTGATAATTGTAAATTGTTGTATGAAATCCGGGATGATATCCCGATAATGCTTATCGATGAGGCCAAGTCGCTTGAGGATTAGTGACTGTTCCGTCAGGAATTAAGGGATTGAGGAATTTGGGAATTGGATAAATTTTATCTGTCTTAAATTATAGATTTTATCCTTTAATCCCTCAATGCCTAAATCCCTCAATTTTCCGTTAACAGGCATAAATAATGCCCCCCAAAAGAGCTGTTTTCGTAGCATTTTACATTTACAATGTCTGAACGAATAACCATTAACCAATAACAAGTAACGAATCGCATGAGCTTACCCCAGGCGCCGAAGCCCGCAAAGCTGGTTATCGGGCTTTTAATGAAAGACAGAGCTCTGCTTGAACCATTGGCCGCCG
>JAJRVC010000002.1 GCA_024277475.1 Deltaproteobacteria bacterium | reverse complement strand
GCCAACTACTTATTATTTTAAACAGCCATAGGGCAATGCCTGTGTATACAACTATCAGATAAATAGCTGCAAAAATAAATAATGAGAAATTGATTGGTGCCCCTATTACCCATTTTTTCACATATGTTGTTAGAGGAAGTCTGAGCAAATCGCCCAAGGGTCCCTCTTTCCCTCTAGAAACACCTAATACATTGGCTAAGAAACCATCTCCAGGACCTATCAACATGTTACCTAAACCATATAGTTGAACGCGAAGATACAATTCAGGGTTCTCCCGAATTATAGATAAACCTTCTCGTCTCCACTGCTCACATAAACTTGAGGAAGAATTCAAATCAACATCGGTCCATGGGCTATCTGTCCCCATTAACATTTCCCTTGCCTCTTTCAGACTAATCCCGTCTCGAAGTGCTGCTACCGCCGCTCCGCGATAGTAAAGCATATTAACCCCTTCTATCTGACTCAACATCCAACAACCGGTGTTGATGTAATTCCTAAACTGCCACCCGCCCACAAGCAAGCCAAAGGGTAATATCATCAATGTTAAATATACGAAACTGGATTTAAGTTGGAATCTTCGATAAGTGCTCCATGCGATGAAGCCTAACATCAGGGGTACAATTAAGTAGTAGCTAATAGGGCGGACAAGAGTGGCCAGTCCCAAGAAAAAACCGATCAATAGCGCCCAGATATATCGCTTAGGTGAGTGAATGAACTCGATACCCGCTAATAAGAATGCTGCAATAAAAAATATAAAAAGTGTTTCGGATAAGACATAGAACGTCAAAGCGAATTGTACAAAATCCAAAGAAGCAACCAAGGTAACCCATAGTGCTTGTTTCGATTCCTCCAACACTTTCACCAATGAATACAATATATACAACGTCGCTTGGCTGACTAAGATTTGCACAAATACAATTGGTGCTATCTTTTCTCCAAAGATAGCAAAGATTAGCGTTATGAATGCTGGATAACCAGGTGTGCGAATGGTTTCTGGTGTTTCAAGATGTTGTTGAGAAGTAGCATATCTACCAGAGTGCAACCAGGCTTTCGCTGGATTTATGTAGGAATAAGAGTCGTTAGTCGTTATAAAGTGAAAGGATCCACTAGCTGTCCCAATCGACCATATTAAAATCTTGGTTAGAAGGGAGAATAAAAGTATTGCAATAAGTAATTTTCTATCTCGTTTAACGTCGCTGATACTTTTCATTGTTGCCATCAACACAGTCCAGCTTAGAAGATTCGTAACCGGACAGTGGCTTTACACACTAACTAGAATCCCTCATATATTTGAACCCCGTGCGCAACGCTGCCCCCTTTCCTTTATTGCATCTGTCTCGTTGAAGACGGGTATTACAACGGACACTTTTACTTTTGATTGCCTGCCTGCCGACGAAGTTTGGTCATATTTGGTAGCTCACTCTCATACACTCGCTTTACCCCATTTCCCATAGCGGCCTCAATGACCCGAATATCGCGCACCAGGCGCATGAAGCCCCAGGGCTCCACCGAGGCGGCCTGGTCGCTGCCCCACATGGCTCGATCCAGCGTGATATGCCGTTCGATAAAACAGGCTCCCAAAACCACCGCCGCGTAAGTCGTCTGCAAACCAACTTCGTGGCCGGAGTATCCGATGGGGTTATCGAATTCCCGCTTCAGCGTCTGGATCATGCGAAGGTTGAGATCTTCGTTTTTGCAGGGGTAGCTGCTCGTGCTGTGGGCGATGAGTAAGCGGTCTGCATCCAACAGGGATACGGCATGCCGGATTTGCTCCATGGTGGACATGCCGGTGGATAAGATCATTGGTTTCTCTTTGGAGTTGATGTGCTGCAACAGATCGTCATCTGTCAGCGAGGCGGAGGCAATTTTGTAGCACGGAGGATCGAAGTGCTCGATGAAGTCCACCGAAGGTTTATCCCAGCAGGAGGCAAACCAGAGGATACCTTTCTGATGGCAATAGCGGTCGATCTCGGCATAGGCGTCGGCGTCGAGCTCCACCCGATGGCGGTACTCGATGTAGGGGATCAATCCCCAGGGCGTCTCGCGCAACAGGTCGCGCTGTTCTGGTGGGACACACAGCTCCGGGGTACGCTTTTGAAACTTGACCGCGTCGCAGCCCGCCAGCGCTGCAGCGTCGATCAACTTTCGGGCGATCTCTAGATCGCCATTGTGATTGATGCCGATTTCAGCGATGATGAACGTTGGCTGGCCTTCACCGACGAGGTGTCCCCGAATTGGGATCACTTTGCGCATTAGACAAACTCTCCATTTGGTCGAATATCTGCAAAATAATAATACTGCAATGATTACCCTGAGGCTGGGGATAAAAATAATTTCCCTTTAGGAATCAATAACCAATTTTTATTTCGCCAATTCAAGCGTGAAATCCTAGTTTTTTTTCTTAATGATTTAGTGTTTTCGTCTATTGCATAGAATGCATAATTTGGTGGAAGTGCCCTCATTACCTCAATACCTGCTGAGTCGGATAGTACTTCACAAAGGATAATGGGTGAATTATTATTCAGCATCTTCTTTGATCCGCGTAATATGCTAGCTTCTGCACCTTCGGTGTCAATTTTGATTAAAGAGGGAATAATTGAATGGTTTTCACACCATCTGTCAAGAGACACAATTGGTACAGTTATTATTTTTTCAGATTGAATAATGGCAGACTTAATTATCCGGCTACCTGCATTAGCACAAATGAATTTTGCTGTACCATTTTGCTCCCCAACAGCAGTATTGATAACTTCAATTCTTTTACTCAAGCAGGAGGATTTCAGCTCTTGGATCACGAAAGGATTTGGCTCGAAAGCAAAAACAGGTGCCTCTTGATTGACCTTCCTCGCTTTCAGGGCGTAAATCCCCTTGTAAGCACCAATATCTAGAATCGCTTCTTTAGGAGGGACTTTTTGAGCTAATTGTTGCCATAAGTCTAGAGATCCGTCTTCGTGCCGTCCAACATATCGTCGGTAAATTTCATATGGAAGAATCTTTTTGAGTATGACCCTAAGAGCATAAGGATAAGGACTATAAAATTTATTACTCATTGAAATTCAACCCTTTGACCTAAGGCTCGCATAAAACCCTTGGATGATAAGGTCTGCAATCTCCCGGATGGCGCCCTGGCCACCGGGTTTCTGGAGGATGATTTTGGCGATTTTTTGAATTTCGGGATGAGCGTCTTTGACGGCCACACCGCATCCCACCGACTGCAGGCATTCTTTGTCATTCAGGTCGTTTCCCACGTAGATGACTTTGGCAGGGTCGATGCCCCGATCACTTAGCCAGTCCCTGAGCACGGCCCATTTGTCGGCAACCCCGTTGATGACCGGGAGCCCCAATTTTTTGCAGCGAGCCTGCACAACCCGGTTTCGTTCCGTGGAGAGCACCAGGATAGGGACCTCGCGGGCTTTCAATTGAGCCAGTCCCCAGCCGTCTCCCCGGTCGGCAATCACTGCCTCCCGTCCGTCCTGGAAGACGATCACCCGGTTGTCGGTGAACACGCCGTCAAAGTCGAGCACCAGGGCGGCCACGGGATTGGGCAGTGCCTGGAGGTTGCGCTGCTTCTGCTGTTCCCTCAACAATACTTCGGCCACCAGCAGGTCCACCGGTTCATCAATCTCCAGGTAGCGCTCGGGGCGCATGACATACATCGCTGTCCTACCAAAGAACCGGGGCCGGGCCTGAAGAAAGCCCTGGGTGTGCATCACGTACACCGCGCCAGACTCCAGGTATTGCGGCTCCCGATCCTGCCGCAGTGGGCGGTGATGTTTATCGTGGTTGATGCCGATGGCGTCTCCTGCCGCGTCCGGCTTCCAGAGAAAGTAGTGGAATGGAATCACGGCCAGAGCGGAATCCGCATTTTCGTTCAAGAGGGTCTGGATGGTGCCCTGGATGTCCTCCGGGAGGGTGAGGGGGGAGGTGCACTGCAGGAAGACAAGCAGCTCCGGCTGGTAGCCTTCTGTTTGGCGGAGGTGATCCAGGGCGTGGAGGAGGGCCGACTCGGAGGTTGCGTGGTCTCCGCTGATCTCCGCCGGCCGCCAGACGACCTCCGCTCCGTGTTGCTCTGCTACGGCACCGATTTCGGGATCGTCGATGGAGACAACCACGCGGTTGATGGAAGGGGTGGCCCTGGCGGCTTCTATGGCGTAGGTCAGCAGGGGTTTGCCGTTGAGGGATTGGATGTTCTTCTTGGGGATACCCTTGGAGCCGCCGCGGGCAGGGATGAGGGCGAGGATTTCCATATGATGACGGGGGATGGAGGACAGGAGACAGGGGGGATACGTAAGCAGTTGTTCGATCTTAATTGCCCAGGCTCGTTGGAGTAGTTTGTGCACGTCCTATTATCGCCTGGAGGGTGGGCTTCCAACGCAGGGCTTCTGCCCAGCGTGCCCAATAGCTTCGCCGGGTGAGCAATCCTGGCTGGTAACGCAGAGCGTAAAACATGGAAAAGACAGCTTGCCAGGAACCGGCGGTGACGCGCGCCAGTTGCAAGTAACCTTTAGCACGGTGATGGACTGCAGCGCGCCACCGCAGTCGGTCTTCATGGGGATCGCCGTTACAGAAAAGCAAGTGAGTGTGAGCAAATTCCTCTGAGAAGGGTAAGATCTCCGCTGTGCTTTTGCTTTCTGTGTGGCGGCGAAAGGCCCCGTAGGGGCGCTCAACCGCACGAACACGGTACCGCCTACATACCCTGTAGAGCAATTCGCGGTCCATGGTGTAGTGCAGGTCCTCGCGCACATAGCGGCCGACGTCGTCCAGTGCAGTCCGGGTGTAGAAGGTCGCAACCTGATGAAGTCGGTAGGGGTGCCCCAAGCTGAGATCGATGGGGCCGGGATGCGGAATCTGCGGCGGGATAGGGGCTGAGAGGGGGTAGCCGCATTCATCGATGAAGTAAAACCCACCAATCACGGCGCCCAGCGAGTCTTTATCCGGGTCCTGG
>JAJRVC010000141.1 GCA_024277475.1 Deltaproteobacteria bacterium | reverse complement strand
TTTGCCATGTTGTTTACCCTTCGGGAAAGCCGGAGGACTCCAGATCCTGTGTTGTCAAGGATTCGAGGTAAACGACTACAACTTCACCCTTGACGCCTTGGCTCTGAAGCCCTCCGGCTTTTGCAACGTTAAGGTAGAATTATCACGTGGATTTTGCCCTCGCCGGAAGCTCTCAGCCGATATAACCTTTGAAACCAGAACCCGGAACCGCTCAAGATAGGAGAGGTGCGATTGGCACTCCTGTCCATGCAAAACATAACCAAATCTTTCGAAGGGCTTTACGCCAACAGGGAGGTCAACTTCACCGTTGGAACAGGCGAGATTCATGTACTTCTGGGGGAAAACGGTGCCGGTAAAACGACGTTGATGAACATACTGTACGGAATTTACCAAGCCGACAGCGGATCCATTGACATCAACGGTGCTGCGGTGCAAATCCGATCTCCGAAAGAAGCCATTGCACTTAAGATCGGAATGGTGCACCAGCATTTCATGCTGGTGCCCACATTGACCGTCTCTCAGAACATCACCCTGGGCCTGAGGGAAAAAGGCTATCCTTTTACTGACCGGAAACGGGTCGACCGGAAGATCATCAGGCTTTCAGCTGAATACGGGCTGAAGGTCCGTCCTTCCGACGTTATCGCCGATATCTCGGTGGGTGCGCGGCAACGGGTGGAGATAATCAAGCTTCTTTACCATGCGGCGGCACTGCTCATACTGGACGAGCCGACCGCGGTGTTGACCCCCCATGAAGTTGATAACCTTTTCAATGTCCTCAGACGTCTTAGAAAAAATGGACATTCGGTCATCATCATTACCCACCGCATCGCCGAAGTCATGTCCATCGCCGACAAGGTGACCGTGCTTAGAGACGGCCATAAAGTTGCCAGCCTGGATATCGAGGAGACAAACGGCAGTCATCTGTCGGAGCTCATGATCGGGCGCAGGCTGGAGACTCCCCCCAGGCCGACAACTGAAAGCGGACCGGCTTCTGAAACGCCCATACGCTTAAGTGCCGAAGGCATATCACTTCACGGCGAAAGCAAAAAAATCCTGAATAACATATCCCTGGCCATACGGTGTGGTGAAATCCTCGGTCTGGCCGGTGTCGACGGCAATGGGCAAAAAGAACTGGCCGAAGTGATCGTAGGGATCCGCACCGCGGATGACGGGCAGATTGTTTTGGACGGTAAAGACATAAGCCATCTGGGAGTCAAGAAACGGAAGCAGCTCGGGATCGCCTATATACCAGATGACCGGCATCACGATGGTCTTATCCTGGATATGGACGTGGTTGCCAACCTGATACTCAGCACCTATGACCGCCCACCCTTTTCCCGTAAGAAACTGTTGAAGAAAAATGTGTGCCGGGAACATGCCACAAAAAAAACGCTCCAATACCAGGTAAAAACTCCCAGCGTAAAGGCTCCGGTGCGCTATTTGTCCGGCGGTAATCAGCAGAAGTTAATTCTGGCCCGTGAACTCCACGGGTATCCCAAGTTGATCGTCGCCTGTCAGCCGACGAGGGGCCTGGACATCGGAGCGGAAGAGTTTGTTCATAAAATTCTGCTGCAGCAAAGGGACAGGGGTGTCGGTATTCTGTTGATTTCGGCCGATCTGGATCAAATCGTGGCCTTGAGCGATCGCATCGCAGTCATTTTCGAAGGCCGGATTACAGGGATGTTAAAAAACGACGGTCAGGTTGATCTATCGCAGATCGGTCTTAAGATGGCCGGCATGACAGGAGCCGCGGCATGAGACTGCTGCGGGAGTTCATTTCATTTGCCGTTATCCTGGTGGTGACCTCCCTGGTGGCGGCGGTACTGGTTATCGCTGTGGGCAGCGACATAGCCAGCGCTTTCAACAGTTTTTTCACCGGCATTTTCGGTTCCTTTTACAGCATCACCGAGGTGCTGGTGCGAGCCACTCCGTTGACCCTCGCCGGGTTGGGGGTGGCGGTAGCGTTTCAGGCCCGTTTTTTCAATATCGGGGCGGAAGGGCAGCTCTACATGGGAGCGGTCGCCGCCACCTGGGTAGGCTTGTACCTACCACCTTTGCCGCTAGCCCTGCATCTGACCCTGGCCCTGGCCGCCGGTTTTATGCTGGGCGGACTGTGGGCGCTGATTCCCGGTTTCCTGAAAGGCCAATTCCAGATCCCCGAAGTCATCAACACCATTATGTTCAACTATATTGCTATTAATCTTGTGGGCATTCTGGTGCGTACGGTGATGACCAACCCGGAATCCCCGCTGCCCATGTCGGCCAGGCTGCCCGACACCCTGCATCTGCCCCTGATGGCCGAACCGACCCGCCTGCATGGCGGATTGGTTATAGCCCTTGGATGTGCAGTCCTGGTCTATTTTTTCCTCTATAAAACGATATGGGGATTTGAATTGCGATCGGTGGGGATTAATCCCAGAGCCTGCAGTTGCGCCGGCATTTCAGTGAAAAAGAATATCGTCGTCTCGTCCCTGGTAAGCGGGGGGTTGGCCGGGTTGGCCGGAAGCAGTGAAATTCTCGGCATTCACCAGCGGCTTATGGAGGGCATATCACCCGAGTTTGGCTATATTGCCATTATCGTCGCCTTGCTCGGCAAAAACCATCCCCTGGGTGTCGTACTGGCGGCTCTGGGAATAGCCGCTTTACAGATGGGCGCAAATACCATGCAACGCCGGGCGGGAGTTCCCGCCTCCATTTCCCTGATTATTATGGGGCTGTTGGTAATTCTGATCCTGGCCCGGCGCTATTTCATCAACCCGTCATCCAGCAAAGCAGCTTAGAGGTAGTTATGGAATCCGGAATTTTGACCACGGCCACTGCGCTTCTGGCAGCATCCATCCGCATGTCCACACCACTGACCCTGGCCGGCATTGGTGAGACCTTTTCAGAAAAAAGCGGCATTCTGAATATCGGCCTGGAAGGTATCATGCTCAGCGGCGCCTTTTTTAGCTTTATCACCGCGTACTACACCAACAGCATTGTTCTGGGGGTGGCCGGCGGTTGTTTCGGGGGAATCTTCATTTCCATGATTCACGGCTACCTGAGTATACGAATGGGGGTCGATCAGACGATTTCCGGACTCGCACTAAATTTCCTGTCCCTTGGCCTCACCAGTTTTTTCTTCCTCATGGCCTTCGGCAAAACCACCGAACTGCCGGAATGCCCGGTGGTTGCTGCGCTGCCCATTCCGCTGCTGAAAGACATACCGGTCATCGGGGCTGCTCTTTTCAGCCAGGATCCGTTCGTTTACGGCATGCTGATTGCGGTGATCGTCTCCTATGTTGTCCTGCATAAAACGGAGTGGGGCGTTAACATTCACGCTATTGGCGAGCATCCAGAGGCTGCGGGTGCAGCCGGGATTGACGTGTATAGGACCCGCTACTCGGCTGCCTTGCTCAACGGCCTTTTCGGTGGTCTGGCCGGTTCGTATCTGACCCTGGCGCTTCTGGGATTCTTCATGGAAAACATCACCTCCGGTAAAGGCTATATTGCTCTGGTGGTCGTCATCCTGGGCCGCCGTCATCCCGTAGGCGTGTTTTTGGCCGCCATTCTGGTGGGTGCCGCCGAAGCCTTGCAATTCCGTCTGCAAACTATGGGAACCGGCATTCCTTCGCAGGTTTTCAATATGTTTCCTTACGTCATTACCGTTTTGGTGCTGTTTGTTTCGATCGGTAAAAACCGCACTCCCGCAGCCCTTGGCGAACCCTACAGCCAAAGGTAGCCCCCATGTGTTAAGCATTTTAGCATTAGAGTTTTATATTTGCCCTTCGACTTGGTTCAGAGTGGTGAGCGGGTCGAGCCATTTCGAATTTCCTATGATTTCGCTGTATAAATCCTGATTCTTATAAGCAATATTGTTTTTTTATTAAGTTAATTATTGACAAAATAAATCCGGATCAAGTATGGTATGTTTAACTGATATGTCAGTTAGACATATTTAGGGAACCGATGGGAAACTCCGTTTGACAGAAAGGTTAATAAATGAAAAATTTCTTTTTCAAATCAACATGCCGATATTCCACCATTCCATCCAGGTACGGGGTAAAAATTTAAGCCTCGATAAAACCCCCTTTATCGTCAAAATGTTGTAGAAATTCCGATATACATTTTAGTTGGGTCAAGATTCCATCATTTAGAGACATCCCCCCAGAGGAGGAGGCAAAATGGAAGCTTTTAAAACCTTGTCCGGAGATCCTTCCCAGCCCCCAGGCCTTAAAGAAGACATCTCTGATCAAGCCTTTCCGGAAACAGTAGTTTCTGAAAAAAAGCAAGAATTCGCCTATATTGGGAAACGCACACCCCGGCGTTTTGATTGGAAAAAAGTTACGGGCGAAGCTAAATATATATCAGATATCTATCTTCCCAATATGCTCTATGGCAAAGTTCTGAGAAGCCCTGTACCGCACGCCAGAATCCTTAAAATCGATACTAGCGACGCTGAAAAACTCGACGGTGTCGTTGCGGTTATCACCGCAGAAGACACCCCCCGGATAAAGTTTGCATTTGCTCCGACTGTGGCGGACAAGATGTTTCTTGAGACAGAAAAGGTTCGATACGTGGGGGATGAAATCGCGGCTGTAGCGGCCATTGATGAAAAGACAGCTCAAAAGGCGCTGGATCTGATCAGAGTCTATTTTGAGGAACTACCTCCTCTTTATACACCCGCAGAGGCGATGAAACCGGATGCACCCCGGATACACGGAGACGCCGCACAGAATATTTCCGTTCGGATTTCCCGTGAATTCGGAAACGTGGAAGTCGGGTTTGCCGAAGCGGATTACATATTCGAAGATCAATTTCAAACATCTCAGGTCACGGCCTGTTGCATGGAAACCTATTGTAGTGTCGCTGTAGTAGATCATAATGGCATCTTCAGAAAAGACTATCCGGGCAGCATCATCGTCTGGTCCTGCACCCAGACCCCATTTCCACTTGTTCAACAACTAGCCCATGTTCTGGATATATCTCCTTCCCGCATCAAGGTAATCCAGGCACAATTCGGCGGGGGCTTCGGCACTCGGGAGGGTATGGACCCCATTGATCCAATTACAGTTTTGTCGTCGTTAAAGACGGGTCGACCGGTAAAGACGAAGCTGACCCGGAAGGAAGAGTTTGAAACCTCTCGAACCCGACATCCGATGAATATCACGATAAAGACCGGCATAAAAAGAGATGGAACCCTAACCGCCCGGGCCGTCAAAATTATTACCAATAACGGAGCATACAATAACCACGGTGTCTCGGTCACACGAAATGCCGGAGCAAAGGCCGGCCAACTTTACAGGGTCCCGCATTATAAATACGAGGGTTATGTGGTCTATACCAATGCCATATATGGCGGTGCGCTTCGCGGATATGGAAATCCACAGGTACATTTTGCCATTGAGTCCCAGATGGACATGATTTCCGAACGTATTGGAATGGATCGGGTGGAACTGCGTCTTAAGAATGCGAATCAACCCGGGGATGTTACAGTATCAGGCGCACGGATCACCAGCTGCGCGTTGTCCGAATGTATCAGGTCCTGTGCCGGAAAACTGGGAATCGGCAGGTCCAAAGACAAGAAACCTTTTCATGGGGTCGGAATGGCAGCGATGATCCATACGGGAGGGGGCAACAAGACATCTGGCTACAACTTCTCCAATG
>JAJRVC010000140.1 GCA_024277475.1 Deltaproteobacteria bacterium | reverse complement strand
CACGGGGATCGTAAGCCGGCATAGACTGGTTTTTGACCACCGGAACCCTTTCTACGCCGTACGCTTTGCCGGTGACAGCCGCACCATTACCAAGTATCCGTCCCAACGGCGTGCCTTTACCGACTTCTTTGACCAGATTGATGGCCGCTTCAGCGTCGCCAAACTCGGCTACACCACCTTCCATGGCGACCGCGATGGTGGCGCCCATTTCAATGGTATCCACTCCGTAATCATCATCGAGTCGATCGATTTGAGCAATGGCATCCAGATCATCGATACCGCAGTTGGCCCCGTGAGCCCACATTGTTTCATATTCGACTTGTTTAGATAAAAAATTGCCATTTTTATCATAAAAAGTCCCCGAACATTTAATGACGCAACCTCTGTGGCACCCATGGGTTGCCGAACCTTCACCACCCCGGGAATTTTCAAGCTCGGCCTGGGCTTCTCCGCTGATTTTGTTGACGCCTTCGAATTGACCCATAGAAAAATTATTTGTCGGAAAGGCACCGGCTTCGTTGATCACATTGGTCAACACATTGGTGCCATAGGCGGGGAGGCCCTCACCGGTAACCGGGTGTTTCCTCAAACCGGCGACAAACTCTTTGTTGGCGGCCTTGAATTTTTCGGGATCCGCCGGCGCTCTTGCTGCGGTGCCGGCATCGTCTATCACGATTACCTTTATTCCTTTGGCAGCCATAACCGCTCCCACACCACCGCGGCCGGCATGCCGGGTAGGTCTTTGTTCCATATCCGTGAAGGCAATCGATGCAGCCGACATTTTCATCTCACCGGCAGGGCCGATGGAGATGCAGTGGACTTTTTCGCCATATTCGGCTTTCATTTTATCGACCAAGTCATAGTTGCCGAGCATAGATAAACTGTTGTCTTCCTTAATTTCCACCCCATCTTTGTTGATAAGTACTTTATAAAGTGTTTTTTTCTTGGGTTTGCCCTCCAAGACGATGGCCGCATAGCCTAATCTGCCGAGCATCTGGGATGGTTGGCCGCCTGAGTTTGATTCCTTGATACCCCCGGTCAACGGGCTTTTGCAGCCCACCGAGATTCGGCCGGACATGGCCGCCACCGATCCGCTCAGCATTCCCGGTGCAATCACCAGTTTGTTGTCCTCGCCGAGAGGATGACAAAGCGGCGGAACTTCTTTGGCAATAATGCCGGAGGTCATAGCGCGTCCCCCTAAACCGGCATAATCACCCAAGGGTTCGGTTCTAATTTCCGGGCCACCGTCTGCGCCCATGTTGATTCGTAGAATCTTGTCCATTGGTACCTCCTTTTTGGTGAAGGTTATTAAAACCTAGGTTGAAAGGTTCAAGGTTGAACATTCCGGATTGAAAAATCCAGACAACTCGTCTCAAAAGGCTGCTCTTGAGGTCTAAAAAATTTCTCGGTTTTTTAGGCTCAACTTATATTATCATAGATGTCATTATTTGTAATGAATGGTAAAGTCAAGGAAAACTAAAATGTACAGGTTTCTTTATATTGCCTCTGTTTTCCCTGAAACCTGACACCTTCAGTTTCTGACAACATGTTGTCAGAAAATACCGTAAAGGGCCTGCCGGATAATGCCGCTTTATCCGTTTTTCTTTTCAAAGGTGGCCATAAAATCGGCGAGAGCCTCCACGGCCTGCGATGAAACCGCATTGTATAATGATGCTCGGCAGCCACCCACCGAGCGATGGCCCTTGAGGCCTCCCATGTCGTTTTCCAGCGCTTCACGGATAAATTGCTGTTCCAGTTCTTCATTAGGCAGCCGGAAGGTGACATTCATCTGCGAGCGGCTGCCGGGTTGCGCCGTGGCTCGATAAAAAGAGCTCTCGTCAAAGAGGTTGTAGAGCAATTGGGACTTTTTCTGATTTATCTCCGCCATTTTTTCAAGGCCGCCAACGGTTTCTTCCAGCCACTTCAAGACGAGCTGGACGGTGTACACAGCAAAACACGGCGGGGTATTGTACAGGGAATTCTTTGCGGAATAGGTGGTATACTTTAACATGGTCGGCACCGAATCGGGTACCTGATCCAGCATGTCGTTGCGGATGATTACCAGGCACACACCGGCCGGTCCGGCATTTTTTTGTGCACCGGCATAGATCAGGCCGAATTTTTCGCCATCCAGCGGTCTGCTCATGATATCAGACGACATATCGCAAAATATGGGCACGCCATTGGTATCCGGGAATTCAGCCCATTGGGTTCCCTTGATGGTGTTGTTGGAGGTGAGATGGACGAAGTCGACCTCATCATTAAACAGTATGTCTTTTGGAATGTAGGAGTAATTCTTATCTGCCGAAGACGCCACAACGTGGATTGATTTTCCCTGGATCCCGGCTTCTATGATCGCCTTGGTGGACCAGGTGCCGGTATCGACATAGTCCGCCGATTTGCCTGTCGGCAGAAAATTCATGGGGATCATGCAAAACTGCATACTGGCCCCTCCCTGGATAAAGAGCACCTGAAAATTGTCACCCAGATTCAGCAGCCGTCTGGTTCTGACCACCGCATCGTTGATGACGTCGTCAAATTCTCTGGAACGGTGGCTGATTTCGGTGATGGACATTCCGGATCCTTTGAAGTTCAAAAAATTTTCCCGGATTTCTTCAAGTACGACCAGGGGCAGGGCTGCCGGTCCCGGATTGAAATTGTAGATTCTTTCCGTCGTCATTTTTCCCTCCGTAGATAAAAAGTTTAAACGATATCCTGCTCACAATATCACCCATTTGACATCGGTTCAAGCCGGATCACGAGATAGCGCACGGTAAATTTGTTCTAGTTTTTAAATGCGCAGGCACATGAGTTTTCAGTCATGCGCAGATAGTCAAAGACCAAGCGTACATTGAGCATAAGCTGTCGCATTTTCTGCGCGACGTTACGCACGCCTTTGGATT
>JAJRVC010000139.1 GCA_024277475.1 Deltaproteobacteria bacterium | reverse complement strand
TTACCAAAGCCGCCCTGGACCGGAAACTCCTTGTCCGCACAAGCGGCGTTCTTATTCTGTTTTCCACTGAAAAAGGCGATTCCTGGCTGCTGGAGGCCACGGAAAAAGATGCCTTGCAGTTGACTGATAATGGAGAAAAGCAGGACATCGTGATTGACCAAAACCCCGAAACCACCGCAGTTGAATGGGGGCATACCTTTGACCTGAAAAATAATCAGTTTGTGACGACCTCTTATAAGGACAAACAGGAAACAGTATATGACGACGGGTATCCGGTCAACAAAATAGCCGCAGCTTTGAAAGGCATCCAGAAGAGGATACCTGCGGCCATGGCCGGCATGATTCATGTGCCCATGGAAGGAGCGGAAGGTTCGTAAGCGGTATTCCCGGCCTTAACTTGTAAGTTTCTTGGTCAATTCGGCCACTGCTGCCTGAAAAACAGGCTGGGTTATGGAGTTTGTGGCAGCCTGTATTTTTGCCTGGATTTTTTCAATGTCGCCACGCTTGATATCATCTATTATCACTTCATTGCCGGCCAGCAGTTGTCCGCCGGAAGCATCATAGAAAAAAATGCCCACCTGCTCTTGCTCGGCAATCTGGTCAAGGATTGCGGCCTGTTGCGGCTCGTGGGGATTCAGGATGATGTCCAGATCAATCTTTTCCTCAAAGAGACCCTCGGCACTGATAATTATTTGCAGGACCACGCCATTGGTCATGGCATGCACTTCAAAGTCAAGGTCGAGCTTGATTGGCGTGCCCTTTGGCTGGCGGCTTTCCTCCGGAATAGCACTGACAATGCAGAGTTTTTTCTCTTCGCCGATCGGCAGAAGGGCAAAGGAGCAGCCGACACCGCCTGTGGCGGTAAAGGCCTGTTTGATGTGGTCCGGCAGGGTGGGCAGGGCCATCATTCCTGGCGGGACTGCATCCTCTTCATAGGTGAATTCTTTTACATAGGGCTGGAGGGTTTTCATTACCGGCACCATTTGGTTGCGATAATGAAGCCATTGCCCGGTGTCCTGTCTGGAAACAGGTTGTGGGGTTGAACTGCGATCGTTCCACTCCAGGTTGAGGAATTCGGCTAGTTTTTTGCTTTCAGTTTCAGTGTCGTTGGTCAGATTTTCGTAACGGAGTTCTATATATGGGAATTTGAAGAAGGAGCGATACTGAAGCCAGAGAGCCATAGTAGATGCATAAATTTTGGCCGTCCGTTCAAGGTCGAGAAAATTTATCATGGCCTGGTTAAGAACAAAGGCATGCATGAAGCAGTTAAGGCAAACATCTCTGGGGTCTCGAAGCACAACAACGATTTTCGCCTTGGGAAAAAGACGGTAAATGAAGCCCAGTTCAATAATGTTGAGCGGTAGTTTGTCAAGCAGTCGGTCTTGCTCCCCCAGGGACGGTACCATTTCTTTGGCCATCTGCCAATAGCGGTCCCTGAGTTTCTGTAGGTCGGTAAGGGATAATTCTTCGAGGCAAGGTGGATAGAGGATAGGGCGTTCGAGGATCACCGAAAGCTCGGAGATCAGTCGTAGAACAATGGGCTGCTCATTGCTGGAAACGATATTGTCCCCAGTTACGATAATCTGCTCGGTGAGGGTGGTACCGGAGCGGGGAAAACCCACCAGGAAAATCGGCGTAGGCCGGTCTTCTGCCAGGTCCTTGGCCGCTTCCAGCCAGCCCAAGGTGGTTTCTGCGGAAAACCACTGCTGGTAAAGCTCAATGGTCTCAAACAATTCGTCCACGTTGACTTGGTCTGTTTTGACCGTGGTCGCCAAAGCCATATTGCCAGCCGTATAGGCCTTGAACGCCTCCTGGTAGTCGCCCATCTTGTCCAGCACCCGGCCCAGTTCGGCGGCAATGGCACTATATTGGTGGGGTGGCAGTTTTGTGTTCAGTAGCTTTGCCAGGCAAAGGCGGGCTGACTCCAGGTTGCCGAGCCGGTGGTCAATTTTTGCCAGGGTAAAAGACGCCCGTGGGTGGTCTGGTTGTTTGGCCAAGGCTTCCTTGGCTGCTTCCTTGGCCTCTTCGAGGCGATTGAGCTGTTCCAGGCTCACGGCCAACTGGCTCCTGAGTTCCACGCTGTCTGGTGAAAATTTCAGGGATACCTGACAATGCTCCATGGCCTCCTGGTATCGTTCCAGCATCAGCAAGGCGCTCCCTAGGCCAATGCGGGATTCTTCGTGGTCGGCCTGAATTTCAAGGGCCTCTTTGAAGTTTTCCATGGCAAGGTCGATCATCTGCTTTGCTATGTAGACCATGCCCAGCTTTGCGAGAATCTCGGCGGACGGCGGCTCGATATTATCGGCCTGTTCCAGGCATGAAATTGCCTTGTCCAGATTGCCTATGGCCTGAAAACATAAGCCCTGCATCATCCAGGAATCTTGGTCCTCCGGACAACTAGCGCATATTTTTTCATAGATGGATATGGCCTCGCCAAACTGTTTGTTGTTGAAAAGGGTTTGAGCCCGTTCTTTGTTTTCAGGTTTATGCTGATCATTTGGTGTCATGCTGTTTCTCCGGTCCGGCTCTGGGGGGCAATCTAGTTCCAGGGGCTGAAAAAATTAAAGGTATATTGCCAGGTTCGTTTGGTTGCTATTATTCCGTCGTTGGGCATGCAGTATTGCTTGAGCGGTTTATTTTCATGGGGTAAGGTACTCAGTCTATCATTGAATTGCAATAATTGTCCGTCTTGTTAAATAAGGCGGATTATGTCTGTAAGTTGGGGGAGAATCACCGATCATGAGCAAGAAAGAGATTCAGTTGCAGCAAAAAAAACAAAAGGTCCAGAACGCCCTTAATCGCAGAGACTTTACAAAGGCAAAAAAAATATTGAAAGAAATATGCAAGAAGGCACCTAGGGATGGGCAGGCCTGGTTTCTGCTTTCGGCGGTGAATGGTGAGACCGGCGATTTTGCTGGGGTCATTACCTGCTGTAAGCGGGTTTTGGCTCTTGATCCCCGGAATGTTCAGGCCTTATCAAACCTGGGCAATGCCTATGCGGCCCTCCAGCAGCCTATAGAAGCCAGGCAGGCCTATGAGAAAGCACTTCGCCTGGAACCGAAGAATCCTATGGTCTTGCATAACCTTGGTAACGCCTTGGTTCTTGATGGTGCAATTAAAGAAGCGATAAAAGCGTTTGAGGATGCTATTGCGCTTAAACCCGACTATGCCGAATCCTATAATTGCCTGGGCGGAGCATTTGATGCTTTGGGAGAATACCACAAGGCGGTCGCCTCATTCCAGGTCGCAATACAATTAAATCCAGACCTGCTTGGAGCCCATGTAAGTTTGGGAAGACAGCTTGCTCTGCTTGGTGCCCTGGGAGAGGCTGTCGACTGCTATAATAAGGCCTTGTCAATTTACCCGGGCGACGAAAATCTGTGTTTTGGTCTTGCGTTGGTGAGGCGCTATCAGGGGCGCCATGACGAAGCAATGAGCATTTATAGGGAAATACTCGAAAATAATCCCCAAAATCATATGGCCATCGCCGGTGAAGCCGAGATTTTTGAAATGAAAGGGCAGCGGGAGGAGGCGTACGGAAAAATCCGCACTCTCATTGAAATGGGCGGTATGAACGGCATGGGTGCCGACGTTTATCTCCGCATTTGCCGCTCTGTCGGTACATGTGAAGAGGCAATTTCTCTGGCCCAAATGCTTCTTGGTGGTGACCTTTTGATGCTTAGCCAAAAAGCTTCCGTGCATAACAGTTTGGGTAAACTCTACGATAAGTTGGCAGATTACGACGAGGCTTTCCTGCATTTTGAACAATCCAACATGTTGCAGGATCTTTCTTACGACCCCGCTACACAGGAGGAGACGGTCGATAATTTGATCTCTGCCTTCAATCCGAATACCTTGGCGAAGATCGCCAGGGGCTCAAATCGGTCGGAGCTGCCCATACTCATACTCGGTATGCCCCGTTCCGGGACGACCTTGGTGGAGCAGATTCTTGCCAGTCATCCACAGGTGTTTGGAGCTGGCGAACTCGATGACATCAACGAAATCGTCAACCCGCTGCCCAAGGCCATCTACCCCCGTCATGTAGGAAACATGAAGCAGTCGACCCTGGACGAGTTGGCCCAAGCGTATTTGGATCGTCTACATGATTATGACCCGGAAGCAAAGCGCGTTACCGATAAGATGCCGGCAAACTTTATCAACCTGGGGTTGGTGGCTATTATGCTCCCCGGAGCCAGGGTGATACACTGCGTGCGTGATCCGCTGGACACCTGCCTTTCAATCTATTTCCAGCGATTCAACCTTACCCATAATTATGCCACTGATTTCGCCAACCTCGGGCATTTTCACAAGGAATATGAGCGTCTTATGGCCCACTGGAAGTCTGTGCTTGATATACCGATCCTTGAAGTGAACTATGCGGATATGATCGCCGATCAGGAAAAGGTCAGCCGGGAGATTGTGGCTTTCAGCGGTCTGGAGTGGGATGATCGTTGTCTCCAGTTTCACAAGACCGGGCGGGATGTGGCCACAGCCAGTTATGACCAGGTGCGTAAGCCGGTTTATACCTCGTCTCTGGGCAGATGGAAGCACTACGAAAAGCATCTCGGGCCGCTAAAAGAGGCCCTGGGGATCTAATCTTGTTATTGGTGGTCGGCACATTTTTTCCGCCACATTTCTCTATAAGCCTGTTCAACATTTGCCGTAAAAGAGTTTTTGTCGCAGAGGGTGGAGCCGAGCAGTCGTTGCTGCATTCCCTGCCGCAGGTCTCGTAATCTGTCGGGTTGTTTTGCCAGATCGCAGGCTATATCAACGTAGTCATCGTTTTCGTCCGCCACCAGATCGGCGAGGTCGCTATTTTTTAATAAGCTGGTGCTGACTC
>JAJRVC010000138.1 GCA_024277475.1 Deltaproteobacteria bacterium | reverse complement strand
CAAATACTCTCTTCACCGATATTCCCATACTCTGGGCCGCCGTCTGGTGGTCTGCCACGGCCCGCATAAATATGCCGGTACGGGCATATTTAAAAAATACCGCAAAAAAAGAAAGCAGCACAACCGAAATTCCCATGCTCCACAGATACAGGTAGGTAATCTTCACACCCCAGAAATCGAGCGGTTCTTCGGGGAAAATGTTAAACTGTCTAATATCATTGCCCCACAGCATGATGACCACACCCCGCAAGATGTATGTCAAACCCAGGGTTACCATGATAATGGATATGATCGGCTCCCCGATCAGGGGTCTGAGCACCAGTCGCTCGACCACCAGACCCAGTAATACCGAAAAACCCATGGTAATGATAAATGACACATAAAAATTCAGCCCAAAATCCAGCGTCATCGAAAGGCATATATAGGCACCCACCATCATAAACTCGCCCTGGGCCAGATTGAGAATCGAGGTGGATTTATAAATCAGGACAAAACCTAGCGCTACCAGCGCATAGATGGAACCCATGGACAGTCCGGTGATTAAAAATTGCATGAAGAAAAAGAATTCGTTTTGCACCTATATCCCTCCAAACTGCGCCCAGAAACCTTTTTTTTTCAGCAAATCCTGGTAGGCATCCTGCGGTTTCATGGTACGCATAATGAGATTCGTGCGTAAGGTGGCTGTCTTGCCGTCCTGGTAGCGGATAACCGTTTCGATCGGAAGCACTTCCACATCACCGTAAAGGGCCGCGATTTCTTTGGTATATTTCTGGTTGATAAATTTCCGCCGAATTTTTTTGGTACGGGTCAGCTCTTCATCATCCGGATCCAGTTCCTTATAAAGTAGCAGAAACTTCCGGATGCGGGCCTTCTCCGGTAGAGTGACGTTTACTCGCACCACTTCCCGTTCAATCAGATCATAAACTTCATTTTTCCCCGCCAGATCCGAGTAGGTGGTATAGATGATGCGGTGGTCCTCCGCCCATTTACCCACATGCTTGTAATCGATACAAATCATGGCCGTGACAAAATCCTGTTCATGGCCGAGCACCACGGACTCGACAATATAAGGACAAAATTTAAGCTTGTTTTCAATAAACATCGGGGAAAACTTGGCACCGCCTTTCAGATGCATCAAATCCTTGACCCGATCGATGATCACCAGATGACCGTCGTGCGTAAAAAAACCCGCATCACCGGTGTGCATCCACCCGTCGATAATCGTCTCCCGGGTGGCCTCCTCGTTTTTCAGATATCCCTGAAACAGACCCGGTCCCCGGGACAAAATCTCGCCCACTCCTTCCGCATCCGGCTCAAAAATTGAGATTTCAGCTGCAGGTACCGGAATCCCCACCGAATCGAAATTAATGTCACCATCCCGATGAATGGTTGAGTATCCGGCTACCTCCGTCTGACCGTAAATCTGTTTCAGATTGACGCCCAGGGCATGAAAGAAACGAAATACGTCCGGCCCTAAGGCTGCACCGCCCGTCATGGCGGACCGAATCCGGGAAAAACCCAATCGATCACGCAGGGCCCGGAACAGGGCGGCATAAGCTAACCAATAGAGTATTTTCCACCCCAGCGGCGGATCTTTTTTCTCGAATTTAAAATCCGCCCAGCGATAGCCGATAGGAAGGCAAAGGTTGTAGATGAGCTTTTTAAAAAATGAGGCATCCAGGTGTTTGACCATGACCTGCCGCGAAATATCTTCCCACATCCGAGGGGATGCCACCACCAGGCTGGGAGCGATTTCATAAAGGTCAGCCATAGCTGTTTCCGGTTCTTCCGGAAAATTTAGAGTATATCCCACATAAAGTGAGGAGAAAACACTCATGGTTTGCTCCACTATCCAGGGCAGCGGAATAAACGAAAGAAACTGGTCGTCCGGATTCTTCGGATCCACCTCGTTCAGTGAGGCCACCATGCTGAGAATATTTTTATGGGTCAGCAGGGTACCTTTGGGATTACCGGTGGTACCGGATGTATAGCAAATAATGGCCAGGTCGTCTTCGTTGATGGCACCTACATTCTTGTCAAAGCGTTCCGGTTCTTTTTGATGCAATTGCCGACCCAGATGGTCGATGTCGACAAAGTCGACCAGAAGATCCTTTTCTTCATAATCCCATAATCCCTTGGGATCGGTATAAATAATCTTTTTAAGACGGGATAATTGATCTTTTAAATCCAGGATCTTATCCACCTGCTCCTGGTCTTCGGCCACAATCATGGTGGCTCCGGAATGATCAATGATGTAGGCAACCTCACTGAGAATGGAATCTTGAAATATACCGAAAGGAATCGCCCCGGCCGCCTGGGCAGCCAGCTCGGCGTATATCCATTCCGGCCGGTTGCCGCAGATAATTCCAATGGATTCTCCAGGCTCGAGTCCAAGGGAGATAAGCCCCAAAGAAAAATTGCGCACGTGTTCCAGGTATTGTCGCCAGCTCACCGACTGCCAGATACCAAATTCTTTTTCCCGCAGGGCCACCCTGCTATCGCCAAAGCGCCTGGCATTTCTGACCAGCAGACCGGGAAGGCTTTTTGGGGTTCCATCTGTTGTGTCTGCCTGTTGATTCATTGGGTGTTCTTAAACAACGATCAGGTTAAAACCGAATAGTAGTTATTCGTTATTCGGTTATTGGTTATCAGTTAACGGTTAAATAAGGATGAAATTACTATTTTATTTTTTAAGGAAGTCTCTGCAGTCTGTTTTGGAGTCGTATTCCAATAACGAATAATTTATAACAACTAGCCCAACCAGGACACTACAAGCGTGAATACGCTTTTTCATCTGCCCCCAGGTATGCCCGGACAACCTGGGAATTTCCCTGTATTTCCACGGGCGAACCCTCGGCAATTTTTTGCCCGAACTCCAACACACACACCCGTTTTGAAATATCCATGACCACCCCCATATCATGTTCCACCAAAATGATACTGACACCCCACATTTGATTCACGTTGAGGATAAACCGGGCCATGTCCTCGGATTCCTCAAGATTCATGCCTGCCATGGGTTCGTCCAGCAGGAGTACTTCGGGTTGCATGGCCAGGGCCCTGGCAAGTTCGACGCGTTTCTGAAATCCATAAGGCAGTGTTCCCACCACTTTTTTCCGAATCGTTTCGATCTCCAGCAGATCTATAATTTTTTCTTCAATCTCCCGGCGCAGTTTCAATTCTTCACGCCGGGTTTTGCCCCAGTAAATCACATCGGAGAAAATACCGGATTTGAGAAAGGCGTGTCGTCCTAGCTTGATGTTATCAAGAACGGTCATTCCTTTGAAAAGTTCAATGTTCTGAAAAGTGCGTGCGATGCCCAGTTTGGCAATGCCATGGGTGGGGACAGCGAGGATGTCTTGGCCCTTGTAAAGGATATGACCTTCCTGAGGTGTATAAAAGCGACTGATACAGTTGAGCAGGCAGGTTTTACCAGCCCCGTTGGGTCCGATAACCGCAGAAATTTCACCGCTTAAAAATTGGGTGCCGATGTTATACAGCGCCTGAACGCCGCCGAAGGCCAGCGACACATTCTCAATTTTTATGATGACATTTTCGCTCAATTAGATCCACTTTCGTCTTTTAAATGATCCCAGGCTCTGCTGTTCTGCCATGGGAGTAAGTATATAGAGAATTAGGCGGCAAATGTCAAGTCATCCAATCAATGAATTTCGTTCACTTTGTGGTACCCTGCAGAATGCTGTCGACAACAGAAACCGGCAGGTGCTTTTGAACTGGACCCATATATTGATTTCCACTATAGCTTGGCGACCATAGGCGTTGGGTCCATAAAGATATCGGTTTTATTTGCGGAGAAAGATCCGAAGTATTATAAAATCGTATCTGAATTTCTCATGACCGGCAGCGGGAAAGGGATATCGTTAGTAGTTGATTAGGTTGATTAGGTTGATTTAGTTGATTAGGCTGATTAAATTGAAGGGATCCGGGCTAATTCAACGGACTCAACAAACTTAATTAACGCAACGATCCTAACCATCCAAACGAAAGGGAGTTCTGCTTTGGGTAATCTCAGTGAATTTCCTCTTAAATACCGAATATTTTTAAAAACCTACCGCTGGCGGCGCATTGAGCCGGTACCGTGGACCCCATTGAAAAAACCACTGCACGACTGCCGCCTGCTATTGGTATCGAGTGCCGGAATTGTCACATCCGATCAGAAACCTTTCGATAACGCTATTCGTGGTGGGGACCCCAGCATTCGCGAAATCCCTGCGAGTGTCGATGTGTCGACTTTGATTGAGACCCACCGCAGCAAAGCTTTCGATCATAGCGGTATCCGGCAGGATGCCAACCTGGCGTTTCCCCTCGATCGGCTGCGGGAGTTGGCTGAAGCCGGACGCATCGGTTCGCTGAATCACAGGCACCTGTCCATCATGGGTTCGGTAACAGCTCCGGGACGTCTGATAAAAAAAACAATACCGACTGTAGTGCCCCAGTTGCTTTTAGATAAAGTCGATGTCGCCCTGTTAATTCCCGTCTGACCGGTATGCAACCAGACCGTGAGTCTGGTCGCGGCAGAACTGGAACGTCAGGGGATTTCAACGGTTGTCATCCAGCTATTGCGGTTGGTGACCGAAAAAGTCCAGCCTCCCCGAGCCTTGTGTGTCCCATTTCGTCACGGCTATCCGCTGGATTCACCGCATGATCCTGCGAAACAGCGTGCGGTGCTGGTAGCGGCTCTATCGCTTCTGGAAGACCGCAATTTAAAACCGCCCGGAATCGTTGATTTTAGAATCAACTTTGACAATCTCGTAAAAAGTCAAAATTCTTGAATTTTGATCTTATAACCTACTATAATTATTAAGTGTGAAATTTTACTTTTGTGTTTTTTGTGCCTTTTTGCGGCCACATCAACTTGTAGTACAGGAGAATTTGAGATGAAAGATATTTCAACAATCGATTACTCGACCCTGGATCGACCAGAGGTCCTCATGTTTCTGTTTCACCCGCGGTCTGAACCGGCCGTTCCATCGTTTCAGACGGCCGAATCAGCAACCCGAACTGCTGAACAAAAGGATATAATGATTCCGGTACAAGAGGATGTTGCCATCGGAGCCCGTTTTCACATGGCGGAAAAATCCGGCGCCAACCTTCTTTTTTTCCACGGCAACGGGGAAATTGTGGCAGACTATGACGAGTTGGGGGGCGTATACAATCAGATGGGAATCAATTTATTAGCAGTTGATTATCGCGGTTACGGTCGTTCCGGCGGTGAACCGACTGTCACCGCCATGATGCAGGACTGCCATATCATCTTTCATTTTGTGCGAAAATGGCTTCAACAAAACAATTTTACCGGCCCGATCCTCCTGATGGGCCGATCCCTGGGCAGTGCATCCGTTCTTGAACTGGCAGCCGCTTACAAAAATTTAATCGGCGGCCTCATTGTTGAGAGTGGATTCGCTTTTGCCGGTCCTTTGTTGACCCTTTTGGGGATCGATTTCACTGCCTTGGGATTCAAAGAGGAAAAAGGCTTTCGCAATGTCGATAAAATCAAAAAATTTGATAAACCCACCCTGATCATTCACGCCGAATTTGATCACATCATTCCGTATTCGGACGGCCGAACACTGTACGACGCCTGTCCGTCCGCAGACAAAAAATTGTTAAAAATTCCCGGCGCCAACCACAATGATATCTTTGCGCGCGGCTTGCAGGAATACCTGGCGGCAATAAAAAATATGGTTGAAACAGTATGAGGGACTGGTGGTGTCAGCGAGGAGCACCGCCTCTGGCCAAAAAAACGGCCAGTCTGATCAAAAAAGAGACTTTGACAATGGTCAAAGTTCAGTCAACCGCTGAGAACGCTGAGGTCGCAGAGACTTTTTAAATAAAAATATCGTTCATAATGATTGATCAAAGTATTTTATTTAAATTCAGATAGTTAATTGTAT
>JAJRVC010000137.1 GCA_024277475.1 Deltaproteobacteria bacterium | reverse complement strand
TTTTTTTCATCAGATAGGGCACAGCATGAGGGTTGAGCACCCCAAAAGTGTCCACCACGGCCAGGGCGTCCATGTGGCCTTCGGTCGCGATTCTCTCGATAAGGTCCAGATACCAGTTGATGTCCGCTCGGGAAGCGTCGATGGGGAAAAATACCGTATACAGCCCGGCCTCCTTGGCCGCCAGTGTGGCATCGATAGAGGCTTTCAGTGCTTTTTCCAAGGGCCAGTCATAGGCGTCCTTGATAATGTGTCCGCTGGAGGGAATTTCAACCACAATGCCGCTGACGCCGCACTGGGCGACCTTCTGCACATCTGGAACCATGCAGCGGGAAAAAGCAAATATCTCCGGACCGAGATCCAGATCCACAATCTCCTTGATAGCCGCCTCGTCATCAGGCGAAACCACAGGCATGCCGGCCTCTATGCGATGCACTCCGGCCTTGGCCAGAAGCTTGGCGATCTCCACCTTTTCCGGGCGGGTAAAGGTGATACCGGTCTGCTGTTCGCCGTCCCGCAAGGTGATGTCGTGTATTTTTATATTCTCCGAGAAGTTAAAGCCCTCCCGAACCTCGTCAAAAAAATTCCAGGGGCTGGTAAACCAATCGTCTGTTTTCCAGGGTGTCTCGTTCAATTTTCATTCCTCCATGTTCAAGTTAAGACTTTCGGACCGGTAATTTAATCATCACCGTTTTCGTGTAATGATTGGCCAGGATGGCCACAAGCAATAAGAGCCCTTGGGAGATATACAACCACTGGGGACCTGCCCCCAGAAGGGTAAGCCCGTTGACAATGCTGACGAGAAAGACCGCCCCCAGCAGAGTGCCAGCGATAACATATTTTCCGTTAAAAATGACCGTCCCCAGCATTGCCGAGACGAAGGCCTGTATAAGGAACCGTTCCCCCATATCGACATTTCCCATAGACTGGCGGGCTGCTAGCAGTATTCCGCTGAATGTGGCCAGTAAACCACAAAGCACAAAGGTCATGAAAGTCAAGTTCTTGATATTCACACCCGACAGCCTACAGGCTTCGATATTGCCCCCGATCATACGCATGTTACGACCATAGCTCGTCTTTTCCATGAAAAGATAGGCGAGGACGAAAACCATGCCCATAATATAAATCGGTATCGGTACGCTTAAAATCGTACCATTGCCAAGATAAGAAAAATTTTCAGGCACGATGTGAACTGTCACGCCGCCAGTCAGCCCGTAAAGAAACCCATACAACACAAACATCGTTCCCAGGGTTGCAATCAATGAGTTCATGTGCAGCCGTGCAACCATCAGGCCGTTGGCAACACCGATCAGTCCGCCGATGGCCACTCCGATCAACAGACTGGGTACAAGACCGACGTCCAGGTTGCTCAAAAGATGACAGGTCAGCATGGCAGCAGCGCCGGCCATGTTGCCTACCGACAGATCCAGGCCTCCAGCCGCAATGACCATTGCCTGCCCGAATGCAACGAAGCTAATCAAACTCGTCTCTACGAGAATGTCATAGAAATTGCCCTGGCTGAGAAACCCGGGCCGCAGAATAGATACAATCGCGTAAAAAATGCCGAACATGACGAAGAGGCCATACCTGACAATGGATCGACCGCCTTTCTGGACGATGGTTTCTTGCGCAGCGCTGTCTTGAACGCTCAATGATACTTCACTAGAATTGGACTTGCTCAATTTTTCCCCTCCTGACAGATGAGATGGCGACGGATGCAATAAGGATGAGACCCTGGGCAGCCGGAACCAAATAGAATTTCAAGCCCAGCCCAGTGAATCCACTTAACAGTGTATAGAGGAAAAATGCCCCGATGAGTGTTCCGGGAAAATTGACCTTGCCCGCTTTAAATGTTGCCGTACCAAGAAAGCAGGCTGCCAGAACGCAAACCATCAACGGCTTGCCCGCGTACATAATCCCTCCCCCAATACGCAGGGTTTCGAAGTAACCGGCGGCGGCGAACAGTCCCCCCGCAATGACAAAGACCATGGACTTCAATAGGACTGTATGGATACCCACCTCCCTGACAGCGCTGATATTTTCTCCCAGAGCCCGTATGTATTGGCCTGCTCTGGTTTGGGTCTGAAAGGTCCAGCAGATACCAAACAGAGCAAACAAATAAATAACAGATATTTGTACCGGGCCCACGTGTGACTGTGCAATAGCGAGTACCTCTGGCTGTCTTATCCAGGTCGTGACGCCCTGGCTATAAACCCGCTCCGCGCCCATACAAAGAAACATGACCGCCACGGTGACCAGAAACGAAGGCAGTTTAAGGACAACAACCAGCAGTGCATTGACAATGCCCGTTCCCAGGCCGATACCCAGGCACACTATACTGACCGTTCCGATGGCATGTCCATCTTTGAGCATACCCGCCAAAACAGTGCCAACCAGTCCAATGACCCCGGCATAGGACATGTCGATTTCACCCGTAATCAGGACAAAGGTCAATCCAAAGGCACATATGCCCAGAGAAGTCGATTGGACCAGAATGTTCTGAAGGTTCTGCCCGCTAAAAAAGCCCCTGGATGTGAAAGAAAAAACAACAATCGCGATAATGAATGCGAATGTCGCTCCATAGTTGTTAATGATTTCCTTTATAGTTGTCGACTGTTTCGGCATAATCCCTTCCACCCATGATATAAAATAGCACTTCTTCCCGGTTAGTTTCCTCGGTTCGCAATTCCTTGATGATCTGGCCATTGAACATCACCAGAATGCGATCGCACAAGGACAACACTTCCATAAGCTCGTTTGAAATGAACAAGATGCCGGCCCCCTGTCGGGCAAGATCCACAATAATCTTGTAGATGTCATATTTTCCACCGACATCGATGCCTTTGGTCGGTTCATCGAAAATGTAAATGCTTGAATCGCTCATCAGCCACTTGCCGACCACCACCTTCTGCTGCGTACCGCCGCTCAGCAATTGAACTTCCTGCTCTGTCGTCGGTGTAGCGATTCCGAGAGTTCTGATGGACTCCCTGACCGCCTTGATCTCCTTATTCTGCTCTATCCATGAAGGGCCGACACAAAATTTCTTTTTCAAGGCCGCCAGGGTTAGATTTTTGCGAACAGATTCGTCACCCACCAGCCCCTGATCTCTTCTCTCTTCCGGGATCAGGGCAAACCCCCTGCCGACGGAATCTTGCGGCGTTGTGATTTTGACCTCTTTTCCGGCAATCTCAATGGTCCCGGATTGTTTGGGATCCGCGCCGAATATAGCCCGGGCCACCTCAGTCTTACCTGCTCCGATGCTGCCCACAATGCCCAGGATTTCTCCCGATCTCAGATCGAAGCTGATATTCTCGCCTTTATCCCTGGGATAAAGGTCTCTGACCGACAACTTGACGTCACCGATGGGCACACGCTCCTTGGGAACCTGCTGGGTGATCTCCCGGCCAAGCATATGTTTAACCAGTTCGGCCTGCGGAAGTTCATTGGTATGGGCAGTGATGATTTTGCGGCCATCCCTCAGAACCGTAACGCTATCGCAAATGCGGTAGATTTCCTCCAGTCGGTGCGAAATATAGATCACCGTCAATTGTTTTTGCTTTGCTCTTTCCAGGAAAGCGAAAAAGTCGTCCGATGCCCTTTGATCCAGACGGGCAGTCGGTTCATCTAAAATTAGGAATTTTGGTAGAGTTACCAGCGAGCGTGCAATCGCCACCAGCTGCTCCTGTGCAATACTGAGATCCTCCACCCGGGTGTTGACATCAATCTCTGAGGTAACATCGGATAGAAACTCGGCAGCCTTCAAATGCAGCGCTTTCCAATCAATTGTGCCGAAGGGGGTGGTCGGTTCACGCCCCATGCAGATGTTCTGGGCCACACTGAGCATGGGAATCAGGTTCAGATCCTGATGGATCAGGCTCAGGCCCAGTTCTTGAACACCCCGTATCCCCAATTCTCTGACGTTTTGATCCTCAATAAAAATATTGCCCTCATCCTCTATATACTCACGGACAATGGTCTTCATCAGGGTGGACTTGCCGGCGCCGTTTTCCCCGCAAAGGGCATGCACCTCACCGCGTCTCACCGAAAAATTCAGGTCCTTCAGAGCCTGTACGCCTGGAAAGTATTTGGAAACACCCTCGGTCCGGATAACGATATCGTTAGTTTCACCCATTAGACTTTCCATCTTTTCTCCGTACTTTTCTTATTTGCAGTATCACACGGGTCTTTTGCAGCGGACCCGTGTGATAATCTATCCATTACCAGGGTTTTTTTAAATTCGTACCCGAAAAGTTACCGTCCCAGGCTGCGTCCACGCTATCGTAGACCTTCTTCGGTTTGAATTCACCCGCATCTTTGGTAGCCACATAGGAAACCCCGATGACAGTCAGTGCAGGTAGATTTGCCTTGGCCTCCTGCACGGTTTTGTAACCCATAGCGGCATCCAGGGCCTGGGCGGTAGCGATTCCCTGAGTAATCGGCTCAATGCCGACAACGGCGGTGGCGGGACAACCCGGCTTGTGCATTTCGGCCAAAAGTGCCGGTTCCTGATCAATGCTGATTACAGAAACCTGATCCTGTTTCTTCATTTCCTTGATAGCCTTGATGGCGCCCACAGCCGGCAGGCCCCAGGTGGTGGCCACCGCCTTCAGGTCAGGATGGGCCCGAAGGGTTGCCTTAGTGATATTGTATGCATTGTTGACCGGATCGGAAGGATTTACCTCATGCCAGTCGCCGATGAGTTTTATATCCGGAAACCACCGTAGCACCTCGTTAAAAGCCCGCTTGCGGACCTCCAGTGTGTGCCACCCGGCCGCATCCATGCCGATGTATTTGCCTTCCCCATGCATCTGGTTGACCATCCACACGGCGAGGTTCGTGCTGCCCTGCCAGCTGTCTTCGACAGAGTTGTTCACCGCCCAAGGCGAAAACATGATGACCGTAACGACGGGAATATTGGCTTCCCAGGCCTTCTTGGTGACATCCAGGAAGGCGTCGCCTTCACCACCTTTGATCACAATACCGTCGACTTTCATGGAAATGAAGTTTTCGACATCCGCCTTCTGCTGGCCCGTTCCGCCCGCACCGGCGTTTGTGCTGATGACTTTGTCTCCTTTTTTTTCAAAATAGTCGACAATGGTTTGATTAGCCCTGGCATTCCAGTCGTTTCCCAACCACAGATTCGACACCCCAATCACCCTTTGACCCGCAATAGCCGGAGAAACGATGGCGGTTAGACTCAGGATGCATAGAAGCGACACGATTGTTGAATAGCCTTTTCTCATGATTGAACCTCCCTCTTAGATTAGAAATTGGAAAAATGTTGACCTTTTTCTGCTCTTGCCTGGTAAAGCGTTTTGCTCTTTCTTTGCCATCAGCCCCCTTTCTATACTATGAATTTTATTACACTGAATTGGATGAAACGCGACTGTTCAGGTAAGTGGTAAAATATCCTTACCACTGAAAATTTGTCAACCATTTTTTTCATCGAAGATCCCTAATTTTATGAATATTATATTATAAAAAAGTCTATATATCTGTTTTAATTTCTAATTAATGATTTAATATTTATTACTCAATTTTTATTGACAAAGCACGACCAAACCGTTAAAAACAAGAACACAAGAGGTAATACCAATGAATGAGGAAGTTTTCTCTCCTATCAAGCCCAAAAAAATATCTGAAGAAATCGTAAAGCAATTACGAGGTCTGATATTTGGCGGCAAATTACAGCCCGGCGAAAAATTACCACCGGAAAGAGAATTGGCGAAATCGCTGAACGTTAGCAGACCCCCCTTACGTGAAGCCTTAAATACGCTTCAGGGTATGGGGATAATTGAAATTCAGCAGGGCAACCGGAGCTTCGTACGACCCATTACGACCCGATCCATTTATGATCCGCTGGTTTCTTACAGCAAAGAATCTCCGCAAAATATTCTGCAGGTATTCGAGGTTCGCAAATATTTGGACATTGGAGCTGTATCTTTAGCCGCTGAGCGGGCAACCCCGAAACAGATTATGAAACTCGAGAAGCTTGTAGATCAATTGGAGGACGATTTAAAAAAAGGTCGCCTGGGTGCAAAAACGGATCTCGATTTTCATATGGAAATTGTCAAGATAACCGGCAACCATGTTTATCATCACCTGGTGTCCACAGTTTACGATCTTTTGCAGGAAGAATATCGTATTGCCTGGGGGGGCATTTTTAACAACCCGGAAAGTAAAAAAGTGTTGCTGGAGCAGCATAAAAAAATAGTTAGTACAATTAAAATGAACAATCCGCAAGAAGGAAGGAGATCTGCTCGCGAACATCTCGATTATGCCGAGAAGAAGTGGGCGGAGGCGCTTTTACAAAAAACATAATAACAACTTATCGTAGGTGGTGAAAAATGGGTGATGTAAAAGTAACAATTGATGGGATCGAAGTGATTGGCAATGATGAAATGACGATACTGGCTGCCGCCGAAAAGGCTGGCATTAAGATTCCAACACTGTGTCATATGAAAGATCTGGCACCCAGCGGGAATTGCCGGATCTGTGTCGTAGAGCTGGAAAATTCGCCGAGGCTTGTGGCCGCCTGTCACACACCAATCACGCAAGGAATGGTCGTGTATACACAGTCTTCCAAGGTTAAGGCGGTACGCAAAGTAAACCTGGAACTAATGATGATCGGTCACACAGGCACCTGTGTAACGGATATTCATGCGCATGAGTGCCGGTTGCATAACCTGGCATCCGATGTAGATATGGGACCGCCCCGATTTAAAGTCAAAGCGTCCCGCTACTACCCCCCAGAACCGCCGAACCCCTATATAAAAAGGGATATGTCATCGTGCATCCTTTGCCGCAACTGTGTGCGTGCATGCCGAGACATAGCCAAAAAAGATATATACGCGATGGCCTATCGAGGCTTTCGGTGCAAAGTCGTTGTGGATTGTGATGTTGCCCTGAACAAGGAGGAATGCAAGGACTGTGGCATTTGTATTGAATATTGCCCCACGAGCGCCTTGACGATGCCAATGGAGGAGGTGTTATGATGGCAGACCAGAATAATGGACGAAATATTCTTTTGGACAAATTAAAAGATGAACAGCTGCATGCCGGCTGTGTATCTGAAGCGTTTATCGTCAATATAGCCGAATCCCTGGGACTCTCAGTCAGTGAAGTTTACGGTGTGACGACATTTTACAGTTTTCTGTCAACACAATCCCTGGGGCGTCATATTATTCGGGTGTGTAAAAGCGTACCGTGTTGCATGCAGGATGCAGAAATGGTCATCGACTGGGTCCAGGCAGAACTCGATGTCAAGCCTGGCGAGACCACGCCTGACGGACGCTTCAGCTTTGAATTGACCAACTGTATCGGTGCCTGCGATATAGCTCCGGCCATATTGATCGATGAGAAAGTATATGGTCAACTGACACGCGATAAAATTTCTGAAATACTGAAATCGTACGAATAAACAATGTGGAGGAGAGCAATGCCCGAGAAGAGAATATTGCTTAAGAACTGTGGTGAGATCGATCCTTGGAGTATAGCAGATTATGAGAATAAGGACGGTTTCAAGGCTCTTACCAAGGCCCGTGAAATGTCCGCTGACGGCGTGATCGAGGCCATCAAGGCTTCGGGTCTCAGGGGACGCGGCGGTGCCGGGTTTTCCTGCGGAATAAAGTGGGAACTGGCCCAAAAGACCCCAAGCGACATCAGATACCTGATTTGCAACGCGGATGAAGGTGAAGTCGGCACCTTCAAGGACCGCCACGTCATTGAACATGATCCGTTCAGCCTGATCGAGGGGATTGCCCTGGCAGCCTTTGCCGTCGATGCCAAAAAGGCATTTATTTACCTTCGCCAGGAGTACCGCTATCTGCTGCCGGCCTTGACGAACGCAATCAAGCAGACCGGCGCCAAGGGTTATCTGGACGATCTGGCGATCGAGATTCGCGAGGGTGCGGGATCCTACATTTGCGGCGAGGAAACTGCGCTGATGAACTCTATCGAAGGCAAACGTGGCGAGGCCCGATTTAAACCGCCGTTTCCGCCCACCAGCGGTCTTTTTAACAAACCAACGGTGATCAACAATGTCGAGACGCTGATCAATATCGCGCCCATCGTGTTGAATGGCGCCGACTGGTATCAGGGGATCGGCACGAACAAAAGCAAGGGGACCAAAATATTTTCGGTATGCGGCGATGTATCCAAGCCCGGAGTTTATGAGTTGGAAATGGGGGCTGATTTAAAAGATCTGGTCATCAATATGGCTGGTGCCGTCAACATCAAGATGGTTCAGATCGGCGGGTCTACGGGCGGCATTGTGCCGGCCAGCATGCTGGCGACGCCGCTTTCTTTCGAGACCGTTCTGGGTTCCGGGGCCGTGGTAGTGTTTGACGAAAGCCGGGATGTGATCGATTTTGTACACCGGACCATGGAATTTTTAAATGAGGAGTCCTGTGGCAAGTGCACTCCTTGCCGTGAAGGGACCGAGGTGATGGTGGAAATATACAATCGCCTGGTCGACGGAGAAGGTGCCCAGGATGACATTGTGCAACTGGAAGCGTTGTCCGGCGCCATGATGCTTTCATCCTTGTGCGGACTGGGCCAGGCTGCGCCCATTCCCGTGCTGGACACCCTTAAATATTTTCGCAATGAATATCAAAACCGGATCAGCCAATCTGTTTTCCTGAGAACCCTGAGGATGGTGACCGATTGACGTCTTGTGAAACTTTTTTATGTTTTTTCTTTGTAACCGATAAAAGGAGGTTTTCACAGTGAATGGAGAAACAAGCAAATATCTGTGCCCTTATTGTACAACCCGAGCTGACAGTTTTGAGGAACTGAAGGGCCATGTATTGGCTGTCCATAACGACGAACCCGTTCCATTGCCCCAAGGCATGATAGCACTGACCGTCAACGGGAAAGATTATCAGATTCATGTCGAGCCGGAATGGACGCTCAATTATCTGATTCATGATAAGATGGGCTTGACATCACCCAAGATGTTCTGTGACCGGGGCGCCTGTGGGTCGTGTACCGTCATCATGAACGGCAGGCCTATTCTTTCCTGCCTGAGCCTGGCCATCGAATGTGACGGCAATACGATTGAGACGGCCGAGGGTATTGCCGATGCCGACCATCCGCTGGTTGAATCCTATATCAAGCATCATACCATGCAGTGTGGCTACTGTACACCGGGGTTTATCACCACGGCCAAGGCACTGCTGGATAAAAATCCAAACCCGACCCAGGCCGAAATCGTTGAATCCCTGAGCGGAAATCTGTGCCGCTGCGGCACATATCCGCAACATCCCAAAGCCATTTTGGAAGCCGCTCAAACGCTGGAAGAAAAGGGAGGGATTTAAGCCATGGGCAAGCTCAGGATACGATCCTATGAAGACTTAAAGAATGAAGGCATGTACAATGTCGAATACGACACGACGGAAATCACCTATAACCATATCGGGAAACGAGGCGTACGCCGCATTGACGGATACGCCAAGGCCAGTGGCAAGGCGGTTTACACGCGAGATGTTCAGGTTCCGGGCATGCTCTTCGCCAAAGTCATGCGCTCCCCATACGCCCATGCCAGAATCCTCAGCATGGATACCGGTAAAGCCGAATCTTTGCCGGGAGTACGGGTCATTTTGAGATATGATGATCCTGAAATCGAAGGCCGAAAACTGAATGGAAGTGTAGGTGGACCTGACAGGATGGCCGGTGAATTCTCCGGTTTCGCTCTGAAACCGGAAAGTGTCATCCTGGCCCGGGAGGCCTGGTTCGAGGGCCAGGCGGTCGGCGCGGTCATAGGCGCCGACAGCGAGGATATTGCCAGAGAGGCCCTTCGGCTTATCGATGTGAAGTGGGAAGAACTGCCATTTATTCTGGATCAGGAAGAAGCCCTGAAGCCGGAAGCACCCGTTCTGCTGCCAGGCGCCGAAAGCAACCAGCTTCCTGATTCCAGGGGTGAAGTTATTGAAACGGGAGATGTGCAAAAGGGTTTTAAGGAAGCGGACAAGATCATCGAATTCCAAGCAAGCCGCAAGGCACACCTCTGGGCTGGTGCGGAAATGCCCAGTGTTCTTGCGCGATGGACAGAAGACAGGCTGGAGTTGTGGAATCATGTGCAGCAGCCCTATTCCGTCAAGATGCTTTTGAGCGAACAATTGGATATTCCCTTGAACCAAATCACCATGTACTCCCCCTACCAGGGTTGCTCCTTTGGTGAGCGATGCAACCCGGCGGATTTCTCCATCAACGGTATGAACACCCTGGCTGTGCTTTTGGCCAAGAAAGCCGGACGGCCGGTAAAACTCCTCTTTGATCGAGCTGAAAAGTTCTATGGAGAATCCAGTGATATAATGAAAGGCTATTTTAAAGTGGGGTTTAAAAAGGACGGCACCATAACCGCTGTGCACATGAAAAACATCTTCGCCATTTTTTGGTGCTGTCCGGGCATTGAACATTTTATAGAAAACACAAAAATCCCCCACTTGAAATGTCACGTCATTCCAGTAGATGTAAGCAAGGCACCGGCATGGTGGTGTCGATGCGAGCAGCTTCCAAATGCTCTCTGTCTTACAGTGATCTTTGATCACGTGGCCGGGGAACTGGGCCTGGATCCCACTCGGGTGGCCCTGAAAAACGATGGTTGTGAAGGTCATGACATGAACTGGTTATCCAAACAAAAAAAAGAACACGATTTTCCTGACCGAGACAGTCTGAGGGAATGCATCGAAGCCGGAAAGAAAGCTATCGACTGGGATAATAGATGGCATCCGGCCGGTCAAAATAAGCTTGCCAACGGGAGAATGCATGGAATTGGTTTTACGTGGGACCACGAGTGGGACGACACCAGGGGGACGGGGTCCGCTGCTGTCTGGATTGAGAATGATGGATCGGTCAGTATCGTGGCTCATCATCCGGATGTCGGTGTAAATCCATGGACAACCTACTGCCAGATCGTGGCTGATGAACTGGGTGTACCGGTAGAAGATGTTACCATTAAACCGTTTGATGGCGATCAAATTTTCGCGCTTATGTCACCGGACGGTTCGTGTAACCTCTGCTCGAACGCATTTATCGTGCGCAAGGCTGCTCTTAAGGCCAAAGCAATGCTATTGGATCTGGCCCTGAATTCCTTTGAGGGCTTAAGCGCCGATGATCTCGACCTTAAAGATCGATATGTTTTTGAAAAAAGAAACCCTGAAAACAAAAAACCGATCAAAGATATTGCGGTGCTGAGTATGCCCATGCATAACGCCGTGGGAACCTGGACTGAACCCCCGATTGTTGCCTGGGCCTGGCATCAACACGGTATATGGGGGGATGCCATGGAAACAGGGCGGCCCCGGTTTTGCCGGCAGGCCCACTTTATGGAAGTTGAGGTGGATACCGAGACCGGTCTAATCGAAGTGACCAAGGTGGTCAACGTCAATGATGTCGGTAAAGCCATATCTCCCGAGAGTGTTGAAGGTCAGATGTATGGCGGAACTTACATGGGTGTCGGCAGAGGCCTGACCGAAGAAATGGTTTGGGATCCTCAAACCGGTGTTCTACTCAATCGCAATCTGCTGGATTATAAAGTCCCCACCATTAAGGACTGTCCGGGAGCCGACACCGTGATCGTGGAAACCGAGATGGGGCACGGCCCATACGGCACCGTTGGTGTGGGAGAAGATGTTGCAACCATGATTCCGGCTCTCCTGGGACCCGCAGTCTACAATGCGATTGGCGTTTGGGTCGACGACTTTCCTATCACACCAAATAAGGTATTGAAGGCCTTGGGCAAGATATAGGGGGGACAGAATGAAAACATTTGCACATTTCAATGCATTGACCATAAACGAAGCCGTATCACATCTCCGGCGATATGAGGCAAAGGCAGAACTGATTGCCGGCGGAACGGATCTTTTGGTTAAAATGAAAGACAGAGTCCTACCTGGCTATCCCGAGGCTCTGATCAACCTGAAAACCATTCCCGGGCTCGATACGATACAGGAAGAAAACGGCGTGTTGAAGATAGGAGCCCTTGCCATTCTGGAGGATATTGCCCACGATGCCACTGTTCAGGCGAATTATGGCACCCTGGCGGAGGCCGCTCGCAGGACCGCGTCGCCCCATCTGCGGGAGATGGGTACTATTGGCGGAAATATTTGTCAGGATATTCGATGCTGGTATTACCGGCATCCCAACAACCGTTTTCCATGCCTGCGCAAAGGCGGCGGTAAGTGCTACGCCCTCGATGGAGATAATCGCTATCATTCGATTTTCGGTGCCAGCGTCAAAGAAGGCTGTATCGCTGTCCACCCCAGTGATACCGCGGCTGCTTTAGTTGCCCTGGATGCCAAAATCGAGACAACCAGACGCACGGTTGGCGCTGAAAATTTTTTCCAGGTGGACATTTCCAAAACAACAATTCTGGATAAATACGAGTTCGTTACTCAGATTCAGATCCCAACCCCCCAGGCAAATGCAAAGAGCACCTACTTGAAGTTTGCCTTGAGAAAATCCATCGACTTTCCCATTGTCAGTTGTGCCGCCATGATTACGAGTGCCAACGATGTGGTGGAAAATGCCAGGATCTGTCTCAACGCTGTTTATGTCAAGCCCTATCGGGCCACCAAAGCCGAAGTGTTTATCATGGGCAAAAAGATCGATGAATCCCTTGCAGAGGGGGCCGGTGAAGCGGTTGCTGCCGACGCCCAACCCCTGGGAGACAACGCCTATATGGTGCAGATGGCCAAAGCCATTGTCAAACGTGCCGTTCTATCCTGTAAATGACCGTTCAACTGCCCCGAATGTACCGTTTGAACAAGGTGGGAATTATGGCATTGGCACACCAAACAAATGTTATGAATACCTGTAATGCTTTAAGTCGGGATTGCTATGGCCATACGAGTTGATTTGAGCATTCTGCTGCGTAGCTATGTATCGGATTATGACAGTGAGACCGGCATTACCGTCGCGTATGAAGATGGAAAGACCGTAGCCCATATCATAACCGAACTGGGCATTCCAAGTAAAAAGGTCTTTGCGGTGTTGGTTAATCGAAGGCCGTCCAGAGTCAATTACCGGCTTCAAGATGGTGACCATGTAACCTTGGCTCGACTTATGGGTGCAGGTTGATCTCCATTAAATATTTCCGCAATGAATATCAAAACCAGATCAGCCAATCTGTTTTCCTGAGAACCCTGAAGATGGCGACTGACTAGTGATGTTTTAGAATTCTTTATATAAAAGTATTGATATAGAATCGGTTAAAGGAGGTTTTCAAAGTGAATGGAGAAACAAGCAAATTCCTGTGCCCTTATTGCACGACGCAAACAGACAGTTTTGAGGAGCTGAAGGCTCATGTGATAGGACTCCATAAAAGTGAATCCGTTCCATTACCCCAAGGCATGATCGCACTGACCGTCAATGGGCAGAAGTATCAAATTCATGTTGAGCCGGAATGGACGCTCAATTATCTGATTCATGACAAAATGGGTTTGACATCACCCAAGATGTTCTGTGACCGGGGCGCCTGCGGGTCGTGCACCGTCATCATGAACGGCAAGCCCATTCTCTCCTGCATGAGCCTGGCCATCGAATGCGACGGCAATACGATCGAGACGGCCGAGGGCATTGCCGATGCCGGTCATCCGCTGGTTGAGGCTTATGTCAAACATCACTGCATGCAGTGTGGCTACTGTACTCCCGGGTTCATAACTACATCGAAATCGTTGCTGGATAAAAACCCCAATCCGACCGATGAAGAGATCATTGAAGCCCTCGGCGGCAATCTGTGCAGATGTGGTACCTACCCGCAACATGTCCTCGCCGTAAAGGAAGTATCCCAACAGCTCAAGGAGGAAAAATAAGATGAGGGTACAAAAAGAATACGATCGTATGATCGAAATGGAGGATAATACCGGCGCAGATAAATATCCCTTGAAAGAGTTCAACAATATCGGCAAGCGTAATGTTCGCAGGTTGGACGGGCTGGAGAAAGCCAGTGGTCGTGCCGAATACACGATGGATATCAAACTGCCCGGCATGCTTTACCTCAGATTTCTGACATCACCCTACCCGCATGCCAAAATTTTAATAATGGACACGGGCAAAGCCGAAGCATTGTATGGTGTCAGGGGTATCCTTCGCTATGACGATCCGGAGCTTCCGGAGGTAGCCGATTTAGGTGGACATGGCCCTACAGCTGTAAAGGTTCTTTCCGACGTGGCCTATTTCGAGGGAGAGCCTGTGGGCGCAGCCGTCGTCGCTGATACAGAGGATATTGCCGAAGAAGCCCTTCGGCTAATTGATGTAGAATGGGAGGAACGCCCTTTTGTTTTAGACCCTGAAGCGGCTCTGGAAGCTGACGCCCCGGTGGCAAATCCGGAAAATTATCCGGAAAGCAATCTTGAAGTGGAACATGTGGAAGGACACGGTGATGTGGTAAAGGGTTTTGCCGAAGCCGAAAATGTAATCGAATTTTCTGCCAACCGAGCACAGCACACCTATATTTCACCTGAGCGCCCCTGCGGCGTTGTCAGATGGAACGGAGACTATCCTGAGTTCTGGTTGAAGCATCAGCGCCCCCATGAAAACAAACGCGCCATATCTTCCTGGTTCGGTCATATTCCCATGAACCGGATTGAGATGCATATGCCTTATCAGGGCGCAACATTCGGCGGATGGACCCAATTTTATTGGAATCAGGGCCCCATCTATTGCTCGATGGTGTTGGCAAAGCGGACCGGCCGGCCGGTGAAATATATATTTTCACGGCGCGAGGATTTCTACGGCGGCTCCATGGATGAAGGGAAATATTATTTTAAGGTCGGTTATAACAATGATGGAGCCATCACCGCTGTGCAAGCCAAAGCCTTTTTTGCCAATGCGCAATGGGAAGGGTTTGGGCCAGGATCCCATTTTGAGGACAACACAGCCATTCCTAACCTGGATGCCCCCAGAAAAGTTGTCAAGGTTAACAAGGGGCCCAATACAGCCGTGCGCTGCGAACAGCTTCCCAACACCATGTCGTTCACGCTGGTTATGGATCGGGTGGCCGCTGAACTGGGTATGGATCCGATCGAGGTAGCGCTAAAAAATGATGGCGCCAAAGGAAACGACATTAACTGGCTTTTGGAGCGCGCCAAAGAATTGGGATTTCCCGGTAGAAACAGTTTGATAGAATGCCTGGAAAAAGGAAAAAAGGCCGCTGATTGGGATAAGAAGTGGCATCCCCCGGGCGCCAAAAAGCTTGCCAACGGAAAAATGCACGGCATCGGTTTTACCTGGACGCACGAATGGGATGATTCGTGTGGATCCGGTGAAATAGCCATGCGGGTCGAACGAAATGACGGAACGGTCAGCATTTTAGGTATGCGCTGTGATAACGGGGTAAATGCCGAGACAGGGTATTGTCAGATTGCGGCAGATGAATTGGGCATGCGATTGGAAGACCTATTCTATCGACCCCATACCGACACCGGCTTTTTCCCCATGTGCCCCGATTCTTCCACGAATACAGGCGTTAATGGCTGGGCGGTCAGGCATTGTGCCAGACTGCTGAAAGCAAAAATGCTGGAAGCTGCCACCAGCCCGATAGCGGTAACCCAGAGAGGGATCTATCCACCGCATTTTCCGGATTTGAAACCCGACGATTTGGACATCAAGGACAGTGTCATCTTTGTAAAAAAAGACCCATCCAAAACGCTTCCGGTTGCTGAACTTGTCGGCCCGGCTGCCGAGGCAGGGCCGTTAGCTTTTCATGAATTGTACGGAGCTGAAAGACACCCATTCAGTGCGCCTATTTTTGCCCATAGTTACCAGGTACAGATCGGCTGCTACAAAGGGTTCCGACCCAAATTCTGCAGACAGGTTCACTTTATGGAAGTTGCGGTCGACACGGAGACCGGGCAAGTTGAAATAACCAAGGTTGTCAATGTGAACGATGTCGGGAAAGTCATCAATCCTGATTCATGTGCCGGCCAGCAGTATGGTGGCGTTTATATGGGCATTGGACGGGCTTTATATGAGGAAATAATCCATGACCCTGTGTCCGGTGTCATGTTAAACGGCAATCTTCTGGATTATAAAATTTCGACCATCGGTGATTGCGGCCCCATCGACACGCGTCTTGTTGAAACCAGCCAGGGTTATGGACCCTATGGCGCCACGGGGCTCGGAGAAGACATCGCCACCGTCATTCCCGCACTTTTGGTACCGGCGATCTATAATGCCCTAGGCGTTTGGATTTACGATTTTCCAATTACACCCGATATTGTGCTGAAAGCGCTGAAAAATAAATAAACAGGAGGGTCAACATGAAATCGTTTACACACTTCAACTCGTCAACAGTAGGAGAGGCCGTTACCCTCCTGAGGCGATATAAAGGCAAAGCCAGTCTGATTGCCGGCGGCACGGATCTGCTTGGGATAATGAAAGACAGGGTCCTACCAAAGTACCCGGAAGCCCTGGTCAACCTGAAAGTTATTCCCGGATTGGATTGTATCGAAGAAAGCAATGGTGTGCTGAACATCGGTGCCCTGGCCCTGCTCGAGGATATTGCCCACGACCCTGTCGTGAAACAAAATTACCCTGGAATTGCAGAAGCCGCCCATAAGACCGCTTCCCCCCATATTAGAGAAATGGGCACCATCGGGGGCAACATCTGCCAGGACATCCGTTGTTGGTACTACCGCCACCCGGAAAACCGCTTCCCCTGTCTCAGAAAAGGCGGCGGCAAGTGCTATGCCCATGAAGGCGACAACCGCTATCACTCGATTTTTGGGGCCAGCGTCGAAGAAGGCTGCATTGCCGTGCACCCCGGCGACATGGCGCCGGCGCTGATCGCTTTCAATTCCAAGATAAAAACATCCAAACGCACCATAGCCGCCGAAGATTTCTTTATCGTTGACGACCAAAAAACGACCTGCCTCGATGATGACGAAATCGTGACAACGATTCAAGTGCCGGCAATAACCAATGGCGCCAAGAGTGCATTCATCAAGTTTTCTCTCCGAACATCGATTGACTTTCCCATCGTGAATTGTGCCGCCTTGATTGAGACATCAAAAGAAAAAGTGAGTGCAGCCAGAATCTGTTTAAACGCCGTTTATGTCAGGCCGTACAGAGCAATCAAGGCCGAGGAAGTAATTATGGGTGAGAAGATTACTGAAAAAATCGCCCTTTCTGCCGCCGAAGCTGCTCTTTCGGATGCAAAACCTTTATCCGGTAACAGCTACATGGTCGATATAGCTAAAGTAATGATCAAAAGAGCCATCATGGCTTGCAAATAGGAACTGCCCTAACCCCGGCAACGGAAAGATACGCTTTGAAAATCAATTTAAAATTGTTTGGCCGATTTATTCAGATCTTTCAGATGGCTGAAAAAGAGATAGATCTCGCATCAGGGGCCACCATATTGGATCTTATTCATTCTCTGTGCAAAACAGATGAACAACGTGATTGCCTTTTCGTTACCACCGGCAGAAACCTCAGACCCAACGTAACGATCAGAAAGAACGGCAGATTTATTATTCATCTCAATTGGTTGGATACAAAACTTGAAGAGGGAGATCGGGTTGATATATTAACGCTTCATTGTGGAGGTTAGGGCTTGTCGGATGCGACCTTCCACGAAACAACAAAATATGGGAATAGAAGAATTTAGCCGATGTTTCAAAAGGTCGATATAAAAGAAGTAAATGAAACCCTCCCTGTGAATAAAGTTAAACAGTTAAACATTAATCTTCCGGGAGACTCAAAGGGGCAGGCGTTTAATGAAAATAGTGCTGTACCGGAAGACGCTACTCCCGGACTGCAAAAAATCCATGTCAAAGATGCCGTCGGAACCGTTTTAGCCCATGACTTAACCCGCATTGTTCCGGGGAAATCCAAAGAGCCGGCATATCTAAAAGGCCATATCGTGCAACAAGAAGATATTCCCGAGCTGCTTAAAATCGGAAAAGAACATCTCTATGTTTTGGATTTGTCCGGGGGATTACTACACGAAGATGACGCTGCCCTACGAATTGCCAATGCCGTTTGCGGTGAAAACCTTTCCTGGACCCAACCCAGGGAAGGCAAATCCTCAATTTTGAGCGAGTGTGACGGGCTATTGAAAATCGATGTCGATATGTTATTGCAGATCAATCGCATGGACGACATTATTGTGTCAACACTGAAAAACACCTACCCTTGTAAAAAAGATCAGATCGTCGCAGCGACCCGTATTATTCCGCTGGTCATTCCTGGAGACCGCATAGCACAACTAGAGCGTATCACAGATGGTAATAGGTCGGTACTCAAGGTTCGACCCTTCCGCAAATTGAAGCTCGGTGGCGTGGTGACCGGTTCTGAGATCTACAACGGGTTAATCAAAGATGGGTTTGACGAGTTTGTTGCTCAAAAAGCACAGCATTACAGCTGTGAAATAATTAAAAAAATTGTGGTTCCCGACGAAACTGCCGCCATTGCAAGAGCAATTATCGAGTTGTGTGATTGCGGCTGCGAACTTATTCTTACCACCGGCGGTCTCTCAGTTGACCCGGACGATGTCACCCGCCGGGGTGTACGAGAATCCGGTGCCAGAATTATTAATTACGGCAGCCCGGTGCTGCCTGGCGCCATGGTGCTGTATGCCGAACGTGACGACGTCCCTATACTGGGCCTTCCGGCCTGTGTCTACTATCACAAAACCACTATTTACGATCTTTTGCTGCCTCGTATTTTGGCGAATGAGCCGATAACAAAAGACTTTTTCGCTGAAATGGGTCATGGAGGACTCTGCCTATATTGTGAAGTATGCCGGTATCCGGTGTGCCCGTTTGGCATATAGATACGCTGTCGATCAAAAGGCTTCAACAGGATAAAAAATACGTTTTTGATTAGGACCTGGATATGCTCACACGCAAAGAGATTGAAAGATACGACAGACAATTGCTAATGAAACAAATTGGGGAAGCAGGGCAGCAGAAACTCAAGCAAGCCCATGTCTTCCTCGCCGGCGCAGGTGGGCTGGGCTCACCCATATCTCTTTTCCTGGTTGCCGCAGGTGTTGGGAAAATACGGATTGTTGATCCGGGGAGGGTGGAATTGAGCAACTTGAACAGACAGATCCTTTACCGTAGTGGAGATTTGGGGGAAATGAAAGTCGTGTGTGCCAAAAAGGCGCTGGAGAGTTTAAATCCCGATATTGAAGTAGAAGCCATACCGGAAAGGATTCAGACTGATAATGTAGATGAACTCGTTGGAGGCTGTGATGTAATTGTCGATGCATTGGATAATTACACCGCACGCTACATGTTGAATCAAGCCGCCTTTAGGAAAGGCATTCCCTTTGTGCACGGAGCCGTGGAGGAATTCTACGGACAGGCTACAACCATCATCCCCGGTAGAACAAACTGCCTGAAATGTCTGGTCCCCGAAGGACCTGCCCAACAGACGTGGCCCATTATAGGTGTTACCTGCGGGCTGATCGCCTGCATCCAGGCATCAGAGGTCATAAAGTATATCCTCGGCATAGGTGATCTTCTTGAGAACAGACTCTTGATTATCGATGGATTACGCACAAAGGTGGAAGAAATGGAGCTGGAACGGACACCTAACTGTGAAATCTGCAATATGATATGAAATAACACGCCGAGCATCAGTAATAACAGAACTGTAAATCCTGACGGTAGACTTTATAGAAACATTCAAACCTCACGGCATTGGTTTGTGATGGCAGGAATGAAACTTATTAGCTTTTCGTAGCGAATCATTGATCCTTGCAGTTTATATCCAGCGAGCATTCATCACTTTCCTCCGGCAGGACCGTCATCTCCTCCCCCCCGGTCTGAGGCGATTGATCCTGGTACAAAACCGGTTGCGGGTCGAAACACGCCTGGCGTACATAATTTAAAATCTTATTTTCTCCTTTGATTAAAGAAAAACCACCGGTATTTTTAACTATTAAAACCGGAACTTCTTTGATTCCTAATATTGCCAGTATGAGACGATTTACTTCCGGGAGATATGAGGCCTTCAGCTCAAGGCCGTTGACTTTCAATGTGTCTATCTTTTCAACGGGATTCAGGTAAAAATTGCAGCTATTGCACTTATCCAAAGCATTAATCACATTGATGCAATGAGAACAATCCGAGGAAAAAATCAGGAAAATTTCTTTGGAGGGTGCAGTGCATGATTTTACGCCGTAGCTGCCGTTTTCTAAGGAATAAAACTGGGAAGAAATCCGTGCAGGCAAGAACGTCAAAATTGAGAATGAAAAAAGAATCGCGATTACGATGATCACACCGGATATCAGTTGCTTTCGCCCATATACAAGATTTAAAATGATGACAAATACAAATATGAGGATGCAGTAGCTGCAGATAACGTGGGCGACAAATAACTGATAGGCCAGCAACACCCCTTCAACTGCAAAGCCCGCCAGAAGCAACAGACCTAAAAAATCAAAGCCGCCTGAAAATTTATTTTTGAAAAGACGAAGAGACCAATAGACAAACTGAAAATATAGAAGGCCTAAAATATTGAAATATAATGGTGAAACGGCGGTGAGACGTTCAACGAGCTCGCATCCTTCGTTCGGACAGATGGCCGTTCCGTTGACCAGGCTATAGATTATCTGAACGACTATGACAAGGCTTGCACTTAAGGTTAATAATTGCATGCTCGTTAAACTATCGTTTGTCCCTGATTTGTCGCGAACCCGGAACCCTTGAACCCAGAACCCCTATGAGATCATTTTAATGGTTAAGCTCCGATTTTGTCAAGCATACCTGAATAGCGAACCAAAGCAGCCATGGCACGGGACGCCCGTTCGGGAGATGGCAATACCGGAATGTTGTAATGCAAAAGTTTCCGGATAGATAAATCTTCATGGCTTTGAAAAGTAAAACCAACCAGTGGCTTTTGGTGCTTTTTGATCAAACCTGCCAGGGTCCGGGCCTGATCGTCGAAAAGCTTCTCAGTCAAGCGGGGAATCTCCTCCTCGGCAATTCCCATGCCTGCCATCGTGCGCCGGATACTCTTACCGGGTGCTAAAAAATAAGTAAGCAAACCGTCAGTCCTGCTATCTCCCAGAAGAGCATCCGGGATGCTGTCGTAAAAATCCAGCGGATTTTTGGAAAAAGTTACGTCGACAGGATTGTTCAGACTGCCGGTGTGGGGCACCAGGGGTGCAATCTTACCCTGTGTTTGTTTTGATAATTGCGGTAGCTCCAACCCGGCCCGGCTGCAAGCATCGGCCGCAGCAGCACCGGGTCCACCGGAGTGGGTCTGGACGGTCACCCGGTTACCTCCGGGTCGCGGGCATGTCCCCAAAACCCAGCAATAGTCAAAGAGCTCCGGGATAGAATGGGCGCGGATGACGCCGCTTTGCCTCAACACACCGTCATAGAGCGGGTCCGGCCCGGCCAGGGCTCCGGTATGGGAAAGGCCGGCCCGTTTGCCGGCTTCTGAACCCCCCACGTAAAAAGCCACAATAGGTTTGCGGGGAACAATAGACCGGGCAACGTCGATAAATTCCCGGCCCCGCCGAATCGTCTCAATATAAAGTCCGATGACCCGGGTGTGCGGGCAGTCTGCCAGATACGCCAGGCAATCAACAATATCTAAGTTTGCTTCATTGCCCACACTGATCCCACTGGAAAATCCGAGACCGAACCGGTTCAGATAACCAAACATCTGGGTGATGAAGCTGCCGCTCTGGGAAGCCAGCCCGATGAATCCCGGGCGACCTTCGAGAGGAAGAAACGTGACGTTGAATTTATGATGTGGATTCGCAACACCCAGACAGTTAGGACCCAAGAACCGCATGCCGTATCGATCGGCAACCTTCAGCAGCTTTTTTTCAAGCTCGACGCCCTCCCCGCCGACCTCTTTAAAACCACCGGACACCACGATGGCATACTTGATGCCCTTTTTACCGCAGTCTTCCATCACCCGGGGCACGATAGGGGTGGGCAATACCAGAACCGCCAAGTCGGGAACTTCCGGCAAATCCTGCACAGCCTGATAGGCCTTAAGATTTAATACCCGTCTCTCTTTCAGGTGAATCGGGTAGATTTTGCCCTCGAATCCTGACGATAGGAGTGAATTCAGCTGGTTGGTCCCCATGGCTGAAAACCGGTTGGAAGCTCCGAAAAAAACGATGCTGGCGGGGTTTATGATTGGATAAAGAGGGTTTTGGTGAATGGTGTCCGGCATAATGCTCTTTCCCGAATCTTATCGAATCCGGAACTCGTAAACTGTTAGAAAAATAGGTTTTGGGGGGACATTATGTATGCCTATTAACGCCAAATTAATTCCTGCATTAGAACAGTGTCCAATTCTCATGCAATCTCTCGAAAGCGTCACAGCACTTTCCCCAAGCTGAATGACAAGGCCTGAAATCTATAACAATATGGTTTATTGTATTTATTAATACAACATGACTACTTCATTGTATCAATGAATACAAATTAATTTTACCACTATTTTTACGGGCCAACTTGCCTTCTTCCTCTAAATACCTCAAATGCGAAATGGCTTCTCCGGTGGCAAACCATCTTTGGGCAACCGGAAACTGATCCCAGGAGTCAGCCTTTATGTCCCAGGTCATGCGGGAGGCGACCTGAAAAGCATTCAGAGGTGCCCTTTCAAGGATTGTCAGGACCTCAGTCAATCGATCCGCATGATGCTGTTTGAGTTCTGCAATTCTGGCACTATGGTTCCGTATGAGCCGCCGGTGACCCGGCAGGACAAGATCGACCCGCAGTCCGACAACTTTGTCCAGGCTGGCTAAATAGTGTTTCAAAGGGTTTTGTGTATCCGACCAGCATTGAATGTTAGGAGTTATATCAATGAGAATATGATCGCCGGCAACCAGAATTTTTTTGTTCGGCTCATACAGACAGATATGTCCCATGGTATGGCCCGGGGTTGCGACGCATTTGAAGTGATAATCCCCGACATGAATTGCATCGCCGTCGTCCAGTACCTTCATCTCTGGGATCCAATCGGAACCGTATTTGGCACCGGGATGTTTATCCAGGGCGGATCTCAGCTCGTTTTCCGGGAAACCATTTTTGCCGGCGTACGCGATCATGTCCTCAAATCCTTCCCAGGATTCCATAAGTTCTTTTTCCGGCCGGCTGAAATAAACCTGACTTGAATCCGTGGCGAGTTTTGTCACCAGACCAAAATGATCGGCATGCAGATGGGTAATAAATATATCGGATTTTGCAAGATCGATATCAATTTTGCGCAACCCGGCCATCATGGCCTCCAAGCACTCTCGGCGATTCAAACCGGTATCGATGATCATACTTCGATCAGTGTCCTTAATCACATAGGAATTGAGATATTTTAAGGGGCTTTCCGGCAGTGGAATTTTCAATTGAAACAGGTTTGGCAATATTTCTTCGCACATGATCCTTAATCCACGGTTGTTGATAGTGCTAATTATAGGTTTCAGGTGCCAGAAGGCTGAATTGCTAAATCCTGCAACCTGGACACTTATATGAACATTAAGCCGCTTTGGCTGCCGGCAACCGGGTTCGCATGAAACACCGCCTGGCCGAAACAGTGAATTGATTGAACGTCGAACATCGAACGCCCAACGTCGAACTTCGAATATTGATGACGCTACGCTTTATCTATTTTAAAACAAGCGAACCGCTGAATTTCTAAGAATTGAATCCCTGTGCCCTGTCTTTTTTTAAATTGATCGTTGGACCCTGAGGCTCTCGACGGACAGAATACATTATTCGACGTTGGACGTTCAATGTTCAATGTTCGACGTTCATCAGTTTCTTTTTTGAATCAAGGTAGAACGGTCAGTTACCCAGCCGCCCCCTCACAGATCCCGGCGTGCGGTACTACCGCACCGGGCTCTTCGAATCTGTTCCCTTACGCACTGACAGGCGTTATACAAAGAGTTTCAGCTGCTTATGC
>JAJRVC010000136.1 GCA_024277475.1 Deltaproteobacteria bacterium | reverse complement strand
CGAAAAACGATTTGTTGGCTATTCGGCGACCATCTTGGATAAAAGGCCTCTCCAGAAACAGAACTTGAATCCAAAACCTGACTGTATTGCAACAAACTGAGATCAAACAAAAAAAGTCCACCAAAACCGAGTTGCCTCATGACAATTTTCTGACCATCGGGAGACCAATCGGGCATCGTTGCACGCCCATCCACCCCGACAATCCCTGTATTCGAGTTAATGTCCGAAACAAGCGTTTCTGCACCGCCATTGCTCGGCATCCGATAAACGGCATCACTGCGGTGAAAAACCAATTGTGTGCCATCAGGTGACCAGCTTGGAAAATCTTCGGCAGGGCCGCTAATCTGCGTTGTAATAATACTGACGACCCCGGAGATAAGCCCATAGAGACTGATGGCATTCGTTGTATCATCGTGAAAGGCGATTTTTTCTTCTTCGAGGGAGAGATTTAAAAAGGCGGTGTGAAGTCCGGTTCCCGCACCTGTGTTATCCGGATTGAAGCTGACCGAGACGGTACAGTTATCTCCTGCCGCAAGCAAGGGGGTTGTGCTGCCGCAAGGTTTGCTGCCTCCGTCAATATTCAGTGTAAAGGCTTCAGAGCCCGCGCCCGAGATTCTAATGCCGATCAAGGCCTTTGCGACCGCCCCCGCGTTTGTGATTGTAACGCTTTGCGCTGCGGTCGCACCTGAACCCAGCTCCAATGCCCCAAAGGGCATCAAGCGGTCGGTTTCCGGTGAAATGCTATCTGTGACGGTAAGATCTGCTGAAAATGCGGAAAAAGGGAGCAGGCAGGCAAACAGAAGCCCTAAGCCGATGAAAAACGAAGACCGACGTTTCAATCTGGAACTTGGATGCATTGCATCTCTCCTTAAAATAAAGGAAATAAAGTAATAATATCAATATAAAATCAATATTTATAAAGACAGTGTACCATAAGGCTTCTATTTAGAGAAAAAATGCGTTTTGTACCAGAAAAAGGCAAGTAAGGTTTTACTGTCAACAATTTTCCCGGAAAGTGCTAATTCATGGGCTTCTTCAAAAGGGAGAGTCACCACTTCAATAAATTCGCCTGCGTCAAGAGACTGTTCCGGTAGCACGCTTAAGTTTCGACCGAGAAAGACCTTTATTTTTCCGCTCGAAAAACCGACAGAATGATAATACATAAACATGAAATCAAGCTGTTTCGGTAAATAGCCGATTTCTTCAGCACATTCACGCCCTGCGGTTTCAAGGGGTTTTTCTCCGGGATCAATGACGCCTGCGGGAATTTCCAAAGTAATTTGTTGGATCGCAGGGCGGTATTGGCGCACGAGATGCACGTTTCCTGCGGAATCAAGGGGCAGGATCCCAACTGCATCCGGCGGGATGATGATTTCGCGTTTGGCTTCTTTTCCGTCCGGTTGACGCACAATTTGCTCTTCCGCACGCAGATAACGGCCCTGGTAAACGACCTTTGTCCGGAGCAGGGTTTCTGTTAAATCCATTTGCAGGCCCTGATTATGTTTAAAGAAGAACTGATTCAGCCTGGGTTTTCCCCATTGATCGCCGGAGCATAAAACCGTGTTGTATATTCTTTCACCGCGCGGCGCATTGAAAACTGTGGCACAATCGTGCGGATGGTCTCCTTCATCAAGGCCGTCCAACCTCGGGGAACGTGGTCCGAATCGCGGCGGTAATAGAGCGGGATCACTTCATTTTCCAATATTTCATACAGGCTTTCAGCATCGGCGGCATCCGCTTCTTCTTGGGAAGCTGCCTCGGCCCCGCCAAAGGCCCATCCATTTGAGCCATTGTAGGCTTCGGGCCACCAGCCATCCGGAATGCTCAGTTGGGGCACCCCATTTAAAGCAGCCTTCATGCCGCTGGTGCCACTGGCTTCGAGTGGTGGACGGGGTGAGTTTAGCCAAATATCGACCCCTTGCACCAAAAAATGCGCCACGTGCATTTCGTAATTTTCAACAAAAACAATATGACCCGCCATCTTAGAATCTTTGGCAAAATTGTAAATTTGCTGGAGCAAACGTTTTCCAATATCATCTGCCGGATGTGCCTTTCCCGCAAAAATAATTTGCACGGGTCGTCTCACATTGCCCAGAATTTTTTTAAGACGCTCCAAGTCATGAAAAATTAAATTTGCCCGTTTGTATCCTGCAAAACGTCGGGCATAACCAATGGTCAATGCGTCCGGGTCAAGCAGGGTGCCTGCGGCAAGCAATTGCACGGGTTCGGCGCGGTCACGTAACCACGCCATGCGTGCCCGCTCACGAATAAAACCAAGCAACTTTCGTTTCATCTGCTGCCGAATTTCCCAAAGCGCCTTATCTGGAATATCGGAGGCACGTTCCCAAAGCGCGACATCATCATGTCGATCTGCCCAGTCGGGAGAAATATGACGCCGGAAACACTCAATTAATTCGGGTGCGATCCAAGTTGCGGTATGAATGCCATTTGTAATGGCGCTAATGGGCACATCCTTTTCTTCCAAGTCAGGCCAGAGATGCTGCCACATTTTTCGACTGACCTTGCCGTGTTGCACACTCACGGCATTTCTCCATTTGGAAAGCCCCAATGCCAAGACAGTCATATTGAAGGCCTCGCCCCAGCCTTCCTGATGTTTGCCCAAGGCCCAAAACCTTGCTTGATCCAGTGCCAAGTCGGGCCAATAACTTGAAAAATATTTTTCAACAAGATGAGAGGGAAAGGCATCATGTCCAGCAGGAACAGGGGTATGTGTTGTAAAAACGGTCGTTTTACGAATGATCGCTGCCGCTGTATCGAAATCTTCCCCTTCCGCAACGCGCTCACGAATGCGCTCCAACATCTGAAAAGCCGTGTGCCCTTCATTGCAGTGCCAAACAGCCGGGGTAATACCCAAAGCCCGTAACAAACGCACACCGCCAATGCCTAAAACAATCTCTTGCCGGATTCTTAAATCCTCATCCCCCGCATAAAGCCTGGCAGAAAGCTCTCGATCCCAAGGTTCGTTTTGAGGGATATTGGTATCCATCAAAAATAAACGCGCACGACCGACTTGAACCTTCCATGCTGCAATGTAAATCATGCGTTTCCCCACCGGGATTTGAATAAAACTTTCTCCGGTCGCATTGAATTTCACGGGCTCTACAGCCACGCGGTTCATATCAAGCGGGCGATAGATGGCTTCCTGCCAACCATCTGCCTGAACACGCTGATGGAAATAGCCTTGCGGATATAAAAAACCAATGCCGACCAGCGGCAAACCAATTTCTCCCGCTTCTTTGACGTGATCTCCCGCAAGAATACCCAGACCGCCGGAATAGATGGGTAAAGAATTATGCAGACCAAATTCCGCAGAAAAATAGGCAATGGGATGCTCTGATAGCCCTGGGAAAGTCTCATTGCCCCAAGTCTCTTTTGTTGTATGTAGATGATCAAAGCGTTTTAAGACTCCGTCGTAATAACGCAGAAAACTCGGATCGTCGACAGCTTCCTTGAGTCGTTCAGGGGTAATGTCTCTTAAAATGGCAACGGGGTTGTGATGTGTGCGATCCCAGAGTACCCGGTCTAACATTTCAAATAGGTGTCTTGCTTCTGGATCCCAACTCCACCAAAAGTCATAGGCCAGCTCTTTCAAACGCCCGATCCGATCTGGGATTCTAAAAATGTCCGACATCCGTACCCCTCCTCAAGGATTAAAGCAACAATTAAATAAGGGATTCAGGCTCGCGAGCCCTGTTTCATCTCAAATTCGAGTAGGATAACGCGCCCGAAAATGGAAGAACAAACAAACAAGCGCAATCTTTTTAAAAATATTAAAAGAGTATATCGCAAGTCGGCGACCCTGTCAGTTTAAAAGAGCCCGCTCCAGCCTCTCATCGGGTTGATGAGATACAAGACTTGAGGGAATATGTTCTGAACAAGCCAATTTGATACATAAGATTTAATAAAAAACGGTTTGACGATGATCAATCACGCGCCGTATCATCAGTGAAAATATCTTTTAACCTTACGCTTATGGAGTCAACTGTGCCAGACGATCAGATCTCACCCTTGGTGCTCAAACAAAAACTTTCAGACGGAGAGGACCTTCTTATTCTGGATGTACGTGAACCCATGGAATACGAAATGGCAAGAATCGAGGGTTCGGTGCTCATTCCGCTTGGCGAACTTTCTGCAAGAACCAACGAGCTTGACCCCAATCAAGAAATTGTCACCCTGTGTCACCATGGCATGCGCAGCCAGGCTGGGTTGGGCATTTTGGCGGGGCAGGGTTTTCGTGCCGTAAAAAATCTCACGGGCGGCATTGATGCCTACTCT